>CALVCF010000001.1 GCA_944325935.1 uncultured Erysipelotrichaceae bacterium
TCGACTAGATAAACCAATGACCTTCACGATCGTCATCCCTGAAGATCTAAAGGCAGAAGGCCGCACTTATAGTATGATCAGAGTTCATAATGGTGAAACCACAACTCTAGCAACCACTCAAAACAAAGACGGCAGCTTATCGTTCACTACTGACCGCTTCTCTACTTATGCCTTAACCTATACTGATGCTAAACCAGAAGTAGAAGTACCAGATACCTCTGTTACTTTCAACTACATCATTGCCGGCTCCTTATTAGCCGCTTGTGCTTTAGCTGTAACTGTCGTCTTAAAGAAGAGATACAGCAAGTAAGCTGATTATTAAAACTTAATCAAAACTAAAGAGACATGTCTTATGATGTGTCTCTTTTTGATTTGCCCTTTTAAGCGTTCTTAATAAATATCGCTTCTAATGGCGAGGACTTAGACTGAAGGAGTTTATATTATTTTTTGTTAAAGATCGGGTCGATTGCCCGATTTTTATATTGCATTCAATAATGAACATGCGTATACTATTCTTAGAGGAAAAGATGGCTCAAGTTTTAAAAGAAGAAGTACGCCTGAGAATTATTTCAGCTGCTAAAAATGAATTTCTGGCCAAAGGTTATGAGGATGCTTCAATGCGAAGGATCGCCATGGCTTCAGGAGTCACTGTGGGGAATCTTTATCGCTATTTTCTTAATAAAGATGAGCTCTTGGCAATGATCGTCAAACCCTGTCTTGACAGGATCGATCATATTACTAAGACGATGACTAATTATGAAGTTAGTTTGGAAAGTCTCGATTTCCATTTTGATTTGTCAGATGCAGAGATCGTGAAGATCATTGAGAATATGGGCGATGAACTTTTAAAGATCCATCTGGAAATGAGAGAAGAATTAATGATTCTCATGATGGATTCAAGATTATCTAAAGATATCAAAAATTGGCTCAGTGCGCTCTTGGCTTATTTGATCGCCAAAAAGGGTGATGAGGTCTCAAAGGCTTTGGCGGAAAGCTTTGCCTCTTCGATCTTTAGAGGCATGCAAGATATCTTTGGGCAGGATATTGATGAAAAGGTACGAGCTAAAGTCTTGAAAGCTTATTTAAGGGCTTTTATGGCGATGGTCGCAAAAGAAAAATATACAGGAGAGTTTTGATGGCTTTTATTGAGTTTAAAAATGTATCAAAGATCTATCAAATGGGTGAAGTTGAGATCCGGGCCCTTGATGAGATCTCTTTCGAGATCAATAAAGGGGAATTTGTTGTGGTCTTGGGAGCCAGCGGGGCAGGTAAGACTACCATCCTTAATCTTTTAGGGGGCATGGATACTTTAAGCAGCGGGCATATCATTGTCGATGAAAAAGATATTGCTGGCTTAAATGAGAAGAAACTTTGTGATTATCGCCGTTATGATATTGGTTTTGTCTTCCAGTTTTATAACTTGGTCCAAAATTTGACGGCTTTAGAGAATGTTGAGCTTGCCAGACAGATCTCTAAAAACCCTTTAAAAGCCGAGGATGTCCTCGAGATGGTTGGATTAAAAGAGCGCATCAATAATTTCCCTTCCCAGTTATCTGGCGGGGAACAGCAGCGTGTTGCGATCGCTAGAGCGGTGGCAAAGAATCCTAAGCTGTTGTTATGCGATGAGCCAACAGGTGCTTTAGATTACAATACAGGAAAACAGGTGTTAAAAGTCTTGCAAGATATGTGTAATGAAAGAGGGATGACGGTGGTTATGATCACCCATAATAGTGCTTTAGCCAATATGGGCGAAAGAATCATCCACGTGCGCTCGGGCAAGATCGAAAGAGTTGAGATGAATGATCATCCTATGAAGGCTGAGGATATTGAGTACTAGTATGTTTCATAAGGATACGTTGCGACTTATCAAAAAGACCTATAAACGCTTTCTAGCAATCTTTTTCATGGTCCTAATCGGCGTGGCTTTCATGGTTGGTCTTCTGTCTACGGCTCCGATCATGCGTCAAAGTGTCGATGCCTATTATGATAAAACGGGAATGATGGATGTTCAGCTGTATTCATCCTATGGCTTTTGTGATGAAGATGTCAAAGCTTTAAGGGATACAAGCGGCGTCAAAGATGTCTTCGCCTCTAAGTTTAAGGATTTATATGCTAAAAACGAAAAAGGGGATGTCTATGTTACAAGGGTTTCCGAAATCGATGCTGAGGTTAACGAGATCGAATTGGTAGAAGGACGTCTGCCCTCTGGCCCTCATGAAGCTTTAGCCCTGACTTCTTCTTCCTTTGGCGATTATTATGCGATCGGTGAAAAGATCACATTATACCTTGAAGATGATGAGGTCTTAGATTATGTTGCCTATGATGAATATGAGATCGTTGGATTGGCCAAGTCGCCTTTATATATGTCTTCGACCAAGGAGACCTCAACTTTAGATAATCTGACGCTGGAATCTGTCATTTATGTCGATAATGACGATCTGCTGAGCGAGTATTATACTTCGATCTATCTGACCTTTGAGGATACCTTAGATAAAGAAGCCTTCACAAGTGCTTATGATACGGCTTATGAAAGAGCGATCCTGCCTTTAGAGAATACTGTTGAAAGTCAACAGGATTACTTGAAAAATGATCTAATGGCAGAATATGAAAAGGAGATCGAAGAAGGGCAAAATGAGCTTGATGAAAATACTGAGCTCATGGAAGAAGAATTTGCGAAAGCCCAAGAAGAGCTCGATGATGCCTATATCACTTTGGTGGTATCACAGGCGCAGCTCAATGCTTCTAAAACACAGCTCGAAACAGGCGAAGCTACTATAAGGCAAAACGAAGAGATACTAAATGCCTCTAAGTCCAAAGTGGAAGAGGGGATCAAGCTAGCTGAAGAAGAGGCGGGCATGAGCTTTGATGATCTATATGCCAGTGTTGAAGCGGCGTATGATTCCTACAATATCATCCTTGCCAGTCAATCGTCGATCGATAGCACCAATGCTGAGTTACAGGCGCGGATCGATGCCAATAATAATCAGATCTTAGACTTGCAAGCTCAAAAAGACGAGTTGATCCAAAGCGGCGATCTTGAAGCTGCAAACCAGATCGAAGCCCAGATCAGCGCATTGGAGTCATCAAATGCGGTGCTAAACGAGGTCATCAAAAATAATACCAGCGAAAACTATCAAAGCCTTTTAGATGAGATGGATGCCGCTTTTCCTGGCGGTGTTGTCAATACCTATGTCGAACTGTCGCAATTAAATGACGCCAGGGAGCAAATCGCAAGTGGAGAGAGCGAACTTGCCAGCGCAAAAGCGGAACTTGAGGCCTCAAGAGAACTCATTGAAAGTTCACAGGCGCAATTAGCCAGCGGGCGAAGTCAATATGAAAGCGGGGTCGCAGAACTTGAAAGGCAAAGATATGAGGCTGAAAGCGAGCTTGAAAAAGCCCAGAATGAATTAGACAAGGCCCGACAGGAACTGGAAGAATTGCCAGAGGCCTCATGGACGATCTTGTCGCGCGATGAAAGCTATGCCAGTGCGATGTATGCACAAACGATCGATCAAATGGCAGCTATCGGCTATATTTTCCCTCTTTTATTCTTTCTGGTGGCAGCTTTGGTCTGCATGACGACGATGACGCGTCTTGTCGATGAGGAGCGCTCACAGATCGGCATTTTTAGTGCTTTGGGCTTTTCCAAAAATCAGATCATTTTCAAATATGTCTTATATGCTTTACTAGCTTGTCTTTTAGGAGCTGTCATTGGGGTTTTTGTCGGGATGCCGATCTTCCCGCCAGTCATCTATAACACCTGGAAATTAATGTATGATCTTCCAGCAATGCGGCTTTCCCTTACGATACCGGTCGCTTTTGTCGGAATTTTCTCTTTTGCAGCCTTGGTTGTTTTGGTGACCTATCTTGTCGCACGCAGGACTTTGAAGGAAGTGCCATCAGAGCTCATGCGACCGAAGGCTCCTAAAAATGCCAAGCGGGTATTGTTAGAATATATCAAGCCTTTGTGGCGTGCCTTATCCTTTACCTCAAAGATCACAGCGCGCAATATCTTCCGTTATAAGAGTCGCTTTTTGATGACGGTCATTGGAGTTGCTGGATGTACAAGTCTTTTGGTCTTAGGTTTTGGGATCAAGGATGGAATATCAGGAGTCCTAGATACCCAGTTTAAAGACATTTTCAGCTATAACTACACTATTAATCTCAGCGACGACTACAATAGTGAAAAATATGTCAATGAACTTTTAGAAGATTCAGCCAATGAACAGGTCGTACCATTTATGACTTATTCAACTCTAGTCTATCTGAATGATGAAAACGACAGTGATCTGTCGATCACCTTGAATGTTTTTGATGAAAGGGAAATTGACCGGGTGATGAATCTAAGGGATGCCTATAGCGGAGAAGATCTAGTGCTTGGCGATGGCGTCATCATATCCGAGAAGTTTGCGATCAATGAAGGCTTGCAAGAAGGTGATCTCATCACGATCGAGTCAGAAGACGGGCTTAAGAAAAGCGTAGTGATCGATGCGATCTGCGAGATGTATTTCAACCACTATATGTTTATGTCCAGCAATACTTATGAGGACCTCTTTAATCAAAGTGTCCACAACACAGAGATTGCCGTAATCGCCAATGATCAAGCTCTTTTAAATGATTTTGCACAAAGCCATGACGATGTTATCTCGCTTAGCGACTTCGATGTGATGATCGATAATTTTGAAGTTATGTTAAGGGCTTTGGATATTATTATCATCGTCATTATCTTAGCTTCTGGTTCCTTGGCCTTTGTTGTCCTCTTCAATCTTACGGAAGTCAATATCTCAGAAAGAAAAAGAGAGATTGCCACATTAAAGGTTTTAGGTTTTAATGATCGCGAAGTATACAGTTATATCTTTAAAGAAATCGGTCTATTGACTTTCATTGGTGCTCTACTTGGTTTACCCTTGGGTAAAGTTGAACAAAAGCTTGTTTTAACAGTCATCAATATGGATATGGTCATGTTTGGCAACGATATCAAGGCCTTAAGCTATATCTACAGCATGCTTATTACCTTTGCCTTTGTCATAATTGTGTTGACTTTGACTTCTAAGCAATTGCGCAAGATTGAAATGGTCGAATCTTTAAAGAGCGTTGAATGAGTATTTTTTTAAAAATCATTTATAATTAAGGTATGGAGGAAATACTATGAAATTCTATATCTGTAATCATTGCGGTAATATCATTACCAAATTAACGGACTCTAATGTCCCAGTCGTCTGCTGTGGCGAAAAAATGGAAGAACTGCTTCCTGGAGTTAAAGAAGCGGCAACCGAAAAACACAAACCCGTCATCGTGGAAGAAGATGGCAAAAAGTATGCTGTAGTAGGCTCAATAGTCCATCCGATGAGTGAAGATCACTACATTGAATGGATCGTTGTCGACTATGGTGATCACTATCGTGTCCATCACTTAAAACCAAATGACGAGCCAAAGGTCAAGATCTGCAAGCATTGCACACCGGTTGATATCTATGCCTATTGCAACCTGCACGGCCTTTGGAAGATGGATAAGTAAAGTTAATTTAAATCAAAAAACTGTAAGTATGTTCTTAAATAAAGGGAACTAGCTTACAGTTTTTTATTAACATGTTTTTATCCTTCTTTCTTTGATGAGATCACATATAAAAACAAACGAAGATAATATCGATGCCACAATAGACTCGCTGCAATATCGCTTAATTTGTTTTTCCAAAAAAGCTTAAAAGGGATCCTTATTTTTCTGATATTTTGTTGTTTTTATTTTGTTGGTCTGCTAGAATAATGGCGTAAAGGTTAGTTCATTAAGACAATCTTGATACTAGACCACACTTCTTTTAAGGTGTGGTTTTTTTGGAGGCATTAATATGATTGGTTGGCTCAGAAAAAACAGTAAAGAAGACAATGTTATTTATAGCCCGGCAGTTGGTAAATTGGGAGCTTTAGAAAATTCAAAAGATCCCGTCTTTGCAGCTAAAACGATGGGGGAAGGGTTTCTTGTTTTAAATAGCGAAGATGAAGTTTATGCACCCATAACTGGTCAAGTTGTTTCTATTTTCCCGACTGGTCATGCTTATGGAATAATTAACGATAAAGGCCTTGAAGTTATGGTCCACATCGGGGTTGATACAGTCAATCTTGGTGATGAAGCATTCGATCCTTGTGTTCGAGTAGGACAACATGTAAAGGCTCATGATCTGTTGTGCAAAGTTAATCGAGAAGAACTAAAAAGAGCCGGTATTGCTCCAGAAGTATATGTTTTTGTGACCAACAGTGATAATTTTGAGTTTGAATATTTATTAAAAGACGGATATGTTGATGAAAGAAAAACTATTTTAAAGTGGAGAGAAAAAATATGAGGTATTACTATATTTCAACCATCAACAACAATGTCATTCGTGCTGTTAATGAAAGTGGTCATGAGATTATTTTGATGGGGAAAGCGATTGGTATTAAATGTAACCGACACCACAAAGCACCGGTAGATGAATATTTGATCGAAAGAGTATTTGTCAACAATAATGCTTATTTAAGCAATATTATCAATGAAATACCTTCCGATATTTTTGAAGTAACATCAATAGTTATAAATGAAGCCGAAAAGGAGCTTGATACAAAATTCCGTGATTCAATCTTTTTGGCCCTTTTAGATCACATCTACTTTGTTTATCAAAGTAAAGACAAAGAGAAGATCCTGAACCCGCTTTTGAACGAGATAAAAATGTTTCATGAAAGAGAGATGCAAGCTGCTAAACATTCAATCGAGATCGTTAACTCGCGTTTGCACACGCATTTCGATGAGCAAGAAGCAGCCTACATTGCTTTCCATTATATTGATGCCACGTCTAATTTATCGAATAAACAAACTAAGGAAATCATGTCCGATCTAAATAAAACGATCGATTTTATCAAAAGCCTAGTAAAGATCGACGAAAATTCTGTAGCTTATAAACGCTTGATGATACATTTAAAGTGTTTATTTACATCAATTATGACGGGCGAGGATGATAAAAGAAAAATAGTTTTCGATAAAGCATTTGAATCAAACTTGAGAAACAACTATGCATCCAGCTACTACTTAGCTGAAAAGATTAAGAAGTTTATAAAAGAGGAGCTCAATTTGGATGTCAAAAATGAAGAGAGCGCATATTTGGCCATGCATATAGTTCCACTTTTGCATCAATAATTTGACATAAAAGGAGGGATAGATAATGTCAAAGTATCGTGATTTAGCGCAAAGCATAGTTGATTGCGCTGGTGGTATTGACAACATCAAAGAAATGTCACATTGCATGACGCGCTTGCGCCTAGGAGTTAATGACGGCAACAAAGTCGACAAAGCTGCTTTAGAGAAAATCGACGGAGTCATGAGGGTTGTTGTCTTAGGCGGACAATTCCAGATCGTTTTAGGCGGTATCGTCGATGAAGTCTTTGAGGAAGCTTCAAAGATTGTCGGCGATAAGGTAAACGTCACTCATGAAGCGATCCAAGAAAACCTTGACGAAAAACCGAAGGGGAAGATCGTTGATCGTTTGGTATCTTTGCTCTCGGGTATCGTATCACCGATTATTCCCGCAATGCTGGCGGCAGGTTTCATTACCGCTTTAGCTAAACTTTGTGTATTGGCTGGGGTCGATGAGGCCAATACGACAATTCAGGTTTTGACGGTCGCGGGAGATGTCCTTTACGGTTTCTTCCCAATCTTTATCGGATGGTCAGCAGCTCGCTATTTCAAAGCAAATATTGCAGTTACTTTGATGGTCGTTGGTCTTTTGGTTTATCCAAACTTCACTAACTTATTTACTACTTATGAGTCTGTTAGCTTCCTTGGATTACCTGTTACCAATGTTTATTATGGATCTTCGGTATTACCTGCAATTTTTGCGGCCTTCTTGATCGCCAAGATGGAAACGCTTTTAAGAAAAGTCTTGCCTAATGCTTTAAGAAGTATTTTCGTTCCTTTCTTAAGTGCCTTAGTTGTTACTCCTTTGATGATCGTTGTGATTGGCCCGATCGGCGTTTGGGGTGGTGAACTATTTGCTAACTTATTCCGCAGCGCCTATTCCTTTAGCCCAATCTTAGCAGGTGCGATTATCGGTGGAATCTGGCAGATTCTTATCATCTTTGGTATGCATATCGCAATTTTAGGTCTTGTCTCAACGCCAAACATTGCCATGTATGGAAGAGATACGATCATTATGACACACGCGCCATCTTTGATATGTCAGATCACTGCTGGTCTAGCAGTTGCGGCCAAGGCTAAAAATCCTAAGATCAAAAAGAACGCCGCTACTTTGGCTTTGACTTCCTTCTTTGCGGGAAATGTTATTGAGCCAGTTATGTATGGAGTTAACTTAAAATATCGTAAACCATTTATTGCTGTTTGTATCGGTGGTGCCATCGGTGGCGCAATTACTGGTGCTGCAGGTGCTGGAACAGTAGCAGCTGTTGCTTTGAGTTTGTACACCTTCCCAGTTTATTTGGGTGCAGGCTTTGGCGGTTTGATGCTAGGCTGTGCTGTTGGTGGACTAGTTACTTTTGTATTGACGTATATTATGGGTATTGATGAAAGTGAGGAAGTCTAATGCAAAATCGAATCGAAGATATTAGTTTTAAAAGTGCGGATCATGTCGTAGAAGAGATTCGCAACATGAATGTCAAGGGTGGTAGCCCCTTTGGAAGGGCGGCGGCCTGGGCTTTTAAGTTAGCTTGTCAGAAAGAAGATCTACCAACAAAAGAAGCACTACAAGCGCGCTTTCTTGATCTTAAAAGGCAAATGTTAGAATTAAAACCAACGATGGCAACGATCCATAATACTTGCAATCTTATGGAAGATCTTTTAAAACAAGACCTAAGTTTAGATGATTTAAAAACAAAAGTTGTTGTCTTGGCTGACCGGATTATCGAAGCGTCTTATTTAGCAGTCGAAAAGGTTGGAGTTAATGGAGCTAATTTGATCAGCGATGGTGATACGGTCTTGATGCATAGTTATAGTTCAACTTTGATGGCCATTTATACACAAGCTGCGCGCGATGGTAAAAAATTCAGAGTTATCTGCACCGAATCGAGGCCTTTAAGAGAATCACGCAAGGCAGTCGATATTCTTAGCGATCTGAACTTGCCGGTAACTTTCATTTCTGATGCATCGGTTTATGAATTTATGAAAGAGGCCGATATTATCATCATGGGAGCTGATACTTTATTGACAGATGGATCTGTAGCCAACAAAATGGGATCAGCTCAGATCGCGCGTTTGGCAAAATCTTGCAAGCTGCCAGTTTATTTTGCCAGTGAGCTATATAAACTTAACAAGGAAACTTTATACGGTCACAAAGTAATTTTAGAAAGACGAACTAAATATGAATTAGTATCAGATGATGATTTCAAAGATCCTAATAAAGTCGAAGTTATTAACCAATTCTTTGATATCACACCTGCTAGTGACATTTGTGGAGTTATCACCGAATATGGTGTTTTACACCCTGCTCAGATGCTAAATTATTATGAGCTAATGGTGGACAACTTAAAGGAGGGCCTATGAAGGAATATTTAGATATCAAAGATGAGGTCCAAAAGGCGCTTGATACAGGGAAACCTGTTGTTGCCCTAGAATCAACGATCATCTCGCATGGCATGCCATATCCACAAAATAAGGAAGTAGCCTTGGCTTGTGAAGAGATAATTCGCCAAAATGGTGCGGTTCCAGCAACGATTTGCCTGATGGACGGTAAGATCAAAATTGGTATTGATGAAAATGATTTAGAGATTCTAGCCACCAGTAAAGATGCAATGAAGGTATCAAGAAGAGATCTGGCATATGCTCTTTCTAAAAAAGTCGTCGGGGCAACAACTGTCGCAACAACGATGTTATGCGCCAGTTTGGCTGGAATAAAGTTCTTTGTTACAGGCGGGATCGGCGGCGTTCATCGTGGCTATGAGAAGACGATGGATGTTTCGGCCGATTTAGAAGAACTGTCAAAAACCGATGTCTTAGTAGTATGTGCTGGAGCTAAATCGATCTTAGATCTTCCCAGAACTTTGGAATATTTAGAAACTAAAGGTGTCCCAATCGTCGGTTATCAAACTGATACTTTGCCACAATTCTTTACAAGAGAGAGCGAATATCCCTTGCGCCTTAGAATGGATGATCCAGCTGAGATCGCTCAGATGTACAAGGTTAAAAATGACATCGGTTTAAATGGCGGTGTTTTGGTCGTCAATCCAATTCCCGAAGAAGACTCGATGGATAAGAACTATATCGATAATTTAATCGATAAAGCAGTCAAAGAGGCCGATAAAGCAGGTGTTCATGGCAAGGACATCACACCTTATCTTCTTGCTAAAATCGTGGAAGAGAGTAACGGTGAGAGCTTAAAAGCTAATATTGCCCTAGTTAAGAATAATGCAAAGCTAGGAGCCAAGATCGCAAAAGCTTTCTTTGATTAAAATTAGCACAAAACAAAATATCCGTGGCAAATTTTGCCACGGATATTTTTAAAAGTCATCAAATTAAACGTAAGATTAAGTTTCTCGAGCTAATTAGTGACAAACGTTGTTAGTGCTTATCTAAAGGAATTTTAATGCAGTTTCTTTCATAATTGTTAAATTGCTAATGTATACATTTGATGCATATGATTATCTGTATGAAAGTACACAAAAAACTGGCTAAACAAAGTCTTTTTCTACTATATGATGATCGGACCTTTTAATTCCTCTTTCATGAGGTATTCAAAGCGTTCTTGATCGAATTGATTGGCGTAATTGAGCGCTGCTTTATATTCCATATTTCGATAAGCGGCGGGCAGATTTTTAAACTGAGTGATGACTTTGACGCCTTTTTCTTTTAAGTTCCTTAAGATCTGTTGCCCTTTTTCATTAAAACCGAGGACATAGACGAAATCCAAAGCTTCTAGCTTGTTGACATCTTCTTTTAAAATATGATTTATGACATGGATCATCGTGCGGTTGATGCGCGCTTTCGTATAACGCTTGGAGATGCTATGTTTTATAAATTCATCATAGCTATGGTACTTGATGGCATTTTTATAGAAAAGTTTTTCGATGCCCTCATCAACCAAGAAAAACTTGCTTAGTTCTTTAGAAGGTGTTGTGAAGATGATTTGTGCAAAAACCTTAAAGAAATCATCGATAAAAAGGGGATCTTCGATTATAAGTGGCGTGGCCATATGATAGTCCTCTTGATTTTTTAAAGCCAATCTGATGGCTTTAGCGCTGGTGTTGTTTGAGAGTGTACTAGCATTGAAATCGCTGGTGCGTTTGATGCTCAAAGGCGTGATTTTGGTATCTGCAATCGCTTTTAGATAGGCGATCGCTAAAATATCGTTTGGCATAAATTCGCCCGCTAAAAGCCCATAGGCCTTAGGAAAAGAATAGCCTTCTTTAGTGATCTCCTTTAAATGATCGGGATTGATGTTTAAGTTTGCGATCGTCTTTAGTTCTTCAAGATTATTGGTCTCCGAGCCAAATACGATCGTATCAACACCGGCCAGATCTAAGATCTTGACGGCATTTTGCGCAAAGATAGAGGCGTTTTGTAAAGTGTAGATATAGGGAAGTTCCAAGACGAGATCGACGCCATGATCCAAGGCCGCCTTGGTCTTTTGAAACTTGTCGATGATCGATGGTTCGCCGCGCTGGGTAAAAAAGCCCGACATCACCGCAACCAATGCATCGGCATGGCTTAGTTCTCTAGCTTTTTGAAGATGATAGAGGTGGCCATTATGGAGAGGGTTATATTCGACGATAATACCGCATAAATTCATGTTTACATTATAATTGACTTTTGAGCCTTGTGTAAACTATAATTATGAGTCGTTATATGAAAATCAAAAGAGGGACCCTTTTAAATCTCAGGAAACGGGAAAGCTGTCAGATCAATGATGAGACGATCATCTATGACGCTAACCCCTACATCCGACGTTTCCATTTGATGGAAGGCGAATTTACTTTAAGCCCGCTTGATGAAGATGCGATCTTGATGCATTATGTCATCAAGGGCGAGATGATCTGCCCCTGTGCGATCAGTTTAGAAGATGTGAAAGTTCCTTTGGAACTTGATGATGAGATCAAGGTACGCTTTTTTGAAGAAGATGACGAAAGCTATTTTATATCAGCTGATTTAGATCTAGAGGACTTTATCAAGGCGATGGTCGAATATGAAGCTCCTTTAAAGGTTACAAAAGATGATGAAATAGCTTACCCCCAGGGTGATGGTTGGCGCTTAATGAGCGAGGAAGACTATCAAACGCAAAAGGCAAATCGCCCAAATGCCCTATGGGAAAAACTAAAAGACTACAAGTTTGATAAGGAGGATTAAGTAATGGCTGTTCAACAACGTCGTAATTCCAAGACCCGCAAGGCAAAAAGAAGAACTCATTTCAAGCTACAAGCGCCTGCTTTAGTTAAGTGCCCCGGTTGTGGAGAATACAAATTATCACATCGTGCTTGCCCCAATTGCGGACATAAGTAAAGAGCTGCCGTCATAGGACGGTTTTTCTTTTGTTCAAGATAGAAATTTGTTGGCCCTAAAGGCCAACTTTTTATTTACTTTTAGCTGTTGTTAGGTCATAATAGGGATATGAATGGAAGAAAATGGGAGAAATTGGTAAATGTTTATCGGTGAGTATCAACATAACCTCGACGATAAAGGTCGGATCATTATTCCCAGTAAGTTCAGAGATCAATTGAACACTTCTTTTATTCTGACTAGAGGATTAGATGGCTGTTTAGCGATCTATTCGCATGAACAATGGGATCAGATGTTTGAAAAGCTCAAGAACATGCCTACGACTAAAAAAGTCGTACGCCAATACATCAGAATGCTGGCGACGCAGGCATGTGAATGTACGACTGATAAATTGGGTCGTATCCAGATCCCTGCTTTTTTAGCTAAGCCAGTAGGCATTAAAAAAGAGTGTATCGTCACCGGCTCCAATGATCACATCGAGATCTGGGACAAGCAAGCTTGGGAGGATTACTTCAAAGAGGCTAACGACCAATTTGAGGAAGTCGCTGAAGAATTGACGGACCTGTTTGAATGAAACACTACAGCGTTTTATTAAAAGAATCGCTTGACCTATTGGCAATCAAAAGCGATGGCGTCTATGTCGATGGGACCTTGGGCCTTGGCGGTCACAGTTTGAAGATCTTGGAAAGATTGGACACCGGCCACTTATATGCCTTTGACAAAGATATGGAAGCGATGGAGCTAGCTAAAAAGCGTCTAAAAGAATTCTCAAACATCACCTATATCCATGATGATTTTGCCAACATGGCCGATCATCTTCCTTGCAAGGTCGATGGTATTTTATTGGATCTTGGCGTCTCTTCCTTGCAGTTTGACGAAAGGGCAAGAGGCTTCTCCTATCGCTTTGATGCCCGTCTTGATATGCGTATGGATCAAAGCCAGAAGCTTGATGCCTATACGATCGTCAACAGCTATAGTTCAGATGAGCTGACAAGGATCTTTAAGGATTATGGGGAAGAGCCATTTGCCAAAAAGATCGCACAAAAAATACTGGAGAACCGTCCGATCGAGACAACAGGCGAACTGGTCGAGGTGATCAAGTCGGCTTTGCCAAATAAAGTCTTAAGCCAAAAAGGACATCCAGCCAAAAGAGTTTTCCAGGCCTTGAGGATTGCTGTCAATGGTGAACTGAACAGTTTGGAACAGTTTCTAGCAAATTGCGATGGGCTTCTAAACGAAAAGGGGCGGGTAGTCATCATTAGCTTCCAATCTTTGGAAGATCGTCTTGTCAAAAGACATTTTAAAAAACTTAGTACAGATCAAAGCGATCGTCAGATTCCTCTGGCGATCTCAGATATCAAAAGGCCAAGCTTTCGCCTTTTAACAAAAAAGGGGATCAAGGCCTCAGAAGGAGAACTTGACGAAAATTTAAGATCGCACAGCGCGATCTTGCGAGCTATCGAGAAAGTTGAGAGTTGAGATATGAAGAGAAAGAAAGTACAAAAAAGAAAAAGACGCCTAACATTATTCGGCTTTGCGCTGACGCTTTTGACACTATCGATCATGGCTTCGATTGCCAGCGGTCTTTTCATCCGCAACTACAACAATTCTCTAGTGATGCAGATCGAAGATACCAAACGCGAAAGCGACATTTTAAGAGAAGAAAATGAGCAATTATCGATCGATATCCAGACGCTGAGCTCTAAGGATCGGGTCTATGCAATTGCCAGTGCAGCCGGCCTTGAAAAACAGGATGATAATGTTTTAAATGTCGTGAAAGGTGAGTAATGATGCGCAATCGCCGCACTTTACTTTTTATTTTTACAATTTTTAGTTTGGCGATGATCGCAGTATGCGCCAATGTTTTTGCATTGTCGATCACTAAGACCCACTTAAGATCGGGTACCAATCTTGAAGGATACGTCAATAGCGTAAACTTTGTAACCGAGACGACCGTAGCCAAAAGGGGTTATATCTATGATTCCAATGGCATTGTCGTTGCTCAGGATGTCAAAACATATAATATTATCTGCTACTTGGACGAAAGCAGGGTCGGCATCAATAACGCTATCGCCTACATTGATGATATCGACTATACCGCCAGTGTTTTGGCCAAGGTCTTAGAAGGCGATCAAGAAAGCATCGCTAACTTGCTGTATGAAGCTAAAGATAAAGATCTATATCAAACGGAGATCGGTAATATCGGCCGAGGGCTCAGCAATGAAGAAAAAGAGGAGATCGAAGAATATGCCTTGCCTGGCGTCGAATTCAATGAGACAGTCAAGCGCAATTACCCCTTTGGTCAGAGCTATTCACCCTATCTTTTAGGCTATTGTCAGACTGATGAAAACGGGAAACTTCAGGGTATGATGGGCGTTGAACAGTATCTCAACACTGAATTATCGGGCATTGATGGCTATAGGCGCTATCAGGCTGATGATAATGGTTATATCTTGCCAGGAATGTCGGAAGTCGTCAAAGAAAGTATCGACGGTTATGACGTCTATTTAACCATTGATTCGGTCATTCAGAATTATCTTGACACTTGCCTAAATGATATTATGGACTATTTTAAGGCGGATCGGGCCTGGGGTGCAGTCATGAATATCAAGACGGGGGAGATCTTGGCTTGGGGTCAAAGCGATTCATTTGATCCCAATGAGATGAATATCGAAAACTATAACAACATGCTTTCGCAGTTAGTCTACGAGCCAGGTAGCGTCTATAAGGCCTTTACCTATGCTGCGGCCATCGATTCGGGTAATTATGATGGAACCAAACAGGTCGATTCCGGGAAGTTCTGTGTTATCAGCGATGGGGAAGGCGGTATTGAGAGAACCTATGATAAAGATGCGAAAGAATGCGTCGAAAACGCCCAAGACCGCGATTATGGCTATGTCGATTACGACTATGGGCTCATCCTTTCCAGTAATACAGTGACTGCTTCTCTTTTAACTGACACCATCTCGCCTGAGACTTACCGCGAATATTTAGATCGCTTCAAACTCTTTGAAAAGGTCGATACTGATGGGATCTTGGAAAATGTCGGCACGATCAATTTTACTTGGCCGATCGAAATGACAACCGCAACCTTTGGACAGGGTCTTACGACTTCTTCTTTGGCAATGATGCAGGCATATACCGCTATTTTTGGAAATGGTGAAATGATCAAGCCCTACTTTATTGACAAGATCACCGATTCTAACGATGAGAATAAGATCATTTATGAAGGGCAAAGAGAGGTCGTTTCAACTCCGATCAAAGAAGAAACGGCTCAGCAATTGCAAGATATCTTGCGCCGGGTCGTGACCGATGAAAGAGGAACAGCACGTTTCTATGATGTCGAAGGGATCGAAGTCATCGCCAAAACGGGAACAGGGCAGGTCGCCAGTGAGGGCGGTTACGACGAAGACAAGGTCATTTCCTCGGTCATGTTAGGTTTTCCCTACGATGATCCTGAATATATGGTCTATGTTTTGTATGAGGCTGACTTTACCTTAGAAAGTTCTTATAAGACAGATGCCGTCAAGACCTTGGTGCGCTCGATCGCTCTTGCTGAAGGTTTGAATGTCAACGAAGAAGACGGCAGCGGAGTTGTCGAAGAAGTCGAAAGTTCGACCATGCCTTCTTTGACTGGGCACAGCTTGAGTTATGCCCAAGAGAAGATCGGCGATGGTTTTGAGATCGTGGTCTTAGGTGATGGCAAAAATGTCTTAAGACAATATCCTAGCGCTGGCGAAGAGGTATATCAAAACGAGAAGATCTACCTGTTGACCAGCGAAGAATTTAAAATGCCCAATCTTTTAGGATATACCCGAAAAGAGCTCATGGAACTATGGTCGATCACCAAGGTATCTTTTAAGATCGATGGTTATGGCATCGTCTATGAACAATCGCTGAAAGATGGGGAACTTGTCACAAGTAAGAGCGTGATCGAGGTCAAACTCAAGGACCCGGAAGAATAAACTTGCGTGAAAAGTTGGAAGTGTATAAACTTATAAGGGCCATAGGGCTATAGGTGAATAAAATATGGAAAGTTATATCTTGATCGCGCTTTTGGGGCTGGCGCTGTCCTTGGTGGCAACTTTGGTCATCATGCCTCGCTATATAAAAATGCTTAAATCGCTTCATTACGAACAAAGGGTATCTGAATACGCCTTGGAGCAGTATAAACAGAAGGGTTTGACGCCGATCATGGGGGGAGCCTTGTTTGTGGTGATCCCGATCATTGTCTTTTTGATCATTGATTTTAGGCACTTCTTTGATCATGATGTGCTCATGATGGTAGTAGCCTATGCACTATTTTTCGTCATCGGTTTTTTAGATGACATCTTAATTATTATTCGAAAAAATAACGAGGGGCTCAGTCCCAAGTTAAAGATGCTGATGGAAGTGGTATTTGCCTTTTTGATCGCTCTTATCTTTTCGATCAATACCGATACAAGCCTTACGATTCCTTTTACAAAGATCAGTATTGAGCTTCCCTATGTCATTTATATCATCTTTGTTGTCTTTATGTATTGTGCTGAATCCAATGCCGTCAATTTTACCGATGGAATGGATGGGCTCTGCGCCGGTGTTTCCTTCATTGCCTTCTTGCCCTTTTTAGTCTTGGCTTTTAAAGAAGGCGAATATGCGATCGCTCTTTTCATCATTTTAGTTTTAGGCTCGCTTTTAGGCTACCTGCGCTTTAATTTCTTTCCCGCCAAGATCTTTATGGGCGATAGCGGTTCTTTAGCCCTGGGCGCTTTATTTGTAGCCATTGCGGTCGCTTTAAAGGCTGAACTTTGGCTGTTGATTGGCGGCGGGGTCTTCTTGTGGGAGATGGTGACCAGCGTCTTGCAACAGATCGCTGTGCGTACCATTCATCGCCGTATTTTTAAGTATACGCCTATCCATTATGCCTTCGTCATTAGGGGTCTAAGAGAAAAGAAAGTCGTCATCTTGTTCTATATGATTCAAAGTGTCCTATCTTTGATTATGCTGCTAGGGGTGATAATGTTATGAAAGCACTGATGATCGGCGGGGCTCTAAGCGGGGTGGCTTGTGCCAAACTTTTAAGAGCTAAGGGTTATGAAGTATATTTATCAGATCAAAATAAGATCAAAGAAAAAGAAGATCTGGAAGCCTTAGGCATTATTGTCGATGAAGGGCATAGTGCCTATTTAAAACAGCAAAAGTATGATCTGATCGTCAAAAATCCGGGCATTCCCTATACTGCAGCTTTTGTGCGGCATTTTTTAAATGAAGGTTATTTTTTATATAATGAGATCGATATCGCTCAGCGCTATGCCTATTATCAATACGGCGCGATCACCGGCACCAATGGCAAGACGACAACAACAGCGCTTTTGGCAGCCTTTTTAAAGTGCTTAGATCCTTTAAATGAGGCTGTAGGCAATATCGGTCTACCTTTAAGCGAACTTGTCTTGAAATATCCCGATCATAATTTGACCTTAGCGGTAGAAGTCGGGGCCTTTCAAGCGCTAGGTCTAAAAGACTTCCACCCTAAGGTCAGTGTCTGTACCAATCTGACTCCTGATCATCTGAACTATTTTGACAGTGTTGAAGATTATTACCGCTCCAAGATGCGGATCTATCAAAACCAAAGAGGAGATGACTGGTTTTTATTAAATATCGATGATGAAAAGATCATTGAATACGCAAAGGATATCAAATGTAAGATCATTACTTATTCTCTAAAGAAAAAAGCCGATCTGTGTCTTATGGGCGATGAGGTAAAACTTTTTGATAAGACTTTATTTAAACTGGACGATCTCAAACTTCCTGGCGAACATAATCTTTATAATGCGATGGTGGCAAGCTCTATGGCCTACAAGCTGGGGGTCAAGATCGATGATATCCAAAAGGTCTTGCATGAATTTAAGGGCGTGCGTCATCGTTTGGAATTTGTAAGAGAAATCAATGGAGTACGTTATTATAACGATTCAAAAGGCACTAATCCTGATGCGACCATCAATGCTTTAAAAGCCTTTGATAAGATCATCCTGCTGGCGGGGGGATATGACAAAAAGACAGGCTTTGACGAAGTTATTCCATATTTAGGCCATGTCAAAGCCATGTGTTTATTTGGCGAAACTAAATATGAGATCCAAAAGATCTATCCAAAAGCCAGACTTTTTGAAACGATGCAAGAAGCCCTCGCCTATGCCCACTTGATTGCTGAAAAAGGCGATACTATCTTGCTCTCACCCATGTGCGCAAGCTGGGATCAATTTCCTAATTTTGAAAAGCGGGGTGATATCTTTGTCGGACTTGTCAATGAATTATGAGATCATCGGCCAGGATATCGCCGATTTTAAAGAAAGGGTCTTACATTTCTTAGGGCCATTAGATGATGCCAAGGCAGACAATGATTTTTACGAAAACGAAAATGTTCAAATCTTTTTAGACTATCTTAAACAATTTGATCGTAGCGAAAAGATCTTTGTCTTAGGTGATTATGATTGCGATGGCATTAGCTCCCTGGTGATCATTTTAAAACTATTGGATCAATTAAAGATCAAGGCCAATTATTTGATCCCCTCGCGTTTAAAAGATGGCTATGGTCTGAAAAAGAAACATATCGATCTGGCTTTTGAACATGGCTTTAAGGCGATGATCGTTTTGGATTCAGGCATTATTGCCTATGATGCCCTAAGTTATGCCAAGGAAAAAGGACTCGATGTTCTAGTGGTCGATCATCATGAATTTCAAAATTTGCCTAAAGCTAAGGCGATCGTCCATCCAGGCATTCTTGACCCATACTATGAGAATATGTGCACAGCTGGTCTATGCTTATATTTGGCGAGCTATTTTTATGATGATCCCTATATAAACATGTTGGGTATGCTGGGCTCGATCGGCGATAGTGTTAGGGTATTAAAAGCGAATCGTGCGATCATCAAAAGCGGTCTTCAAGCTTTTAACGAGCACACCGCCAGTCCCTTGCACGCTTTGCTTAAAAAGTCCTCATACTATACTTATGACGATATCGCTTTTAAGCTAGTCCCGATCATCAATGCCCTTTCGCGTATGGAGCCTTTGGCCAATGTCAATTATTTGGTGGCTTATTTGCGAAATGAACAGGTCGATCTTAAAGCGGCCAATGATATTGTCAATATTAATATCAGGCGCAAACAGGAATCGGAAGCGATGATCAATCTATCTTATGGCCTTTTGAATGATGATAATGTCATCGTCTTATATCATGACAGTTTTAAAGAGGGACTAAGTGGTCTTGTCGCCAATCGTATCGCGCAAAAGTACGAAAGACCGACGATCGTTTTGGCAAAACACGGTGATCTTTTGAAGGCCTCCGCGCGCAGTTTCGGCGATTTTGATCTTTATCAAGCCTTGAGCGGCTTTGCTGGCTTTCAAGAATTCGGCGGTCACAAAAAGGCCTTGGGTTTTGCGATCAAAAGGCAGGATCTTTTATCTTTCAAGTCTTATGTAAAAAACATAGCTTATGAAAAAGCACTCCCTAAACAGAGCTTACTCTATCTTGATCATTGCGATCTCAATCTTGATAACCTTCGATGGTATGAATCGCTTAGACCCTTTGGGGAGGGTTTTAAAGAGCCCTGGTTTTTTTATGAATATCCGCCAGTTGAATCAAGCTGGCTCATTCAAAAGAAATATCCTAAGTATAAACTTCTTGATAAGGTCGAAGCCTTCGGCTATGAAAGCGAGAACTATTGCCCGCTGCCCTATGCTTTGATCGGGCGTTTGGGCCTTAATTGTTTCAGTAAAACACCGAAAGTCGTCTTTAATATCGAGTCGATCATTAAAAAACCATAATTTATGATATAATCCCATTTTCGACAGTTATAAAAGAGAAAAATGAGCGCAAAGCCTTTGATATAGGGCTAAACGCTCATTTTTGTATGGATGAAAATGTTGTATGAGATTCTTACTTCATTATTTTTTCTGATGTTTGTTCAATGTTTTTGGTAGATAGTATTTCTTGTCTAATTGAAGATGAAACAATTGCTCTAGAGAATCCAGTGCATCCGATCCTGTATAACAGGCTTGATAATAGATATCCTGACAATTTACCACATTCATATTCTTTAATGTCTCTAGTATCTGATCTGGTGTAAAATGAGTGTCGTTGCGGTCTAACTTGACCTCCAA
>CALVCF010000002.1 GCA_944325935.1 uncultured Erysipelotrichaceae bacterium
GAATAATGCTTTGCCATCAATAACTGCCTGTTGGTTAACTGTAAAGTTACCGCTTAAAGAGTTAGATACAGTATCAGGATATAAGTAGTCTTCAGATACTAATTTAGCAATAATATCCGTAACCTCTTTAGCACCATCGGTATCCCAAACATTTTCACCATAAGCTAAGACGGTATCTAGTAATTCGCTTCCGCCAGCTTGCATCAATAAGGCATTTAAAGTGTTGTCGAAATAGCCTTCGGTTGGATAAGTGAATAAGTAACGGCCGTCTTCTCTAGCTTGATCGCCTAAAGCCCAGAATTCTTCCCAAGTCGTTGGTAGGGGATATTCTTTGCCTTCGCCTACTAATTCAGTGTTATAGAAGAAACCGGCAGGTGTTGTCTTTAATGGCAATAAGTAAGCCTTGCCATCACCATAATAATTAACTACCTTGCTGTTGGCATAATCTTCATGAATGTCGATATTTTCAATTACATCAGTGATCTCCAATACCTGATGAGTATTAAGTTGTGTTTCTGTGTAAAGAGATGGCTGACCTAAGTTGTAATAAACAACATCAGAATATTCACCAGTTGCATTTTCTTTGTTCAAAACGTCTGGAAGTTCTTTTTCAGTACGTAATTGTACATCTACATCCGGATTGGCCGCTTCAAAGCCTTCGACCAAGGCATCAAGTACGCCAGTACCATTACCGCCAGAGAAAGCATCAAATTTTAAGACGCGTTTTTCTCCTTCGTCACCAGTAGTTTCGCCTCCGCCAGAGTTACCGCAAGCAACTAAGCTCAAGGCGACAAATAAGGTTAACATCAATACAGCAAATTTTTTCATGATTTCCTCCCTTTCCTGCATATATCCTTATTTTGTTCCACATTCTTTCCTTACAAGTCTAGTATAGTAAAATGAAAGCGCTTTTACTATGGTGATTATTGCTTAAAGTTTTAGAGATATTGCTAAATGAGGATGATGACAAAATTTCATAAATATATTAGTATTATCTTATGAGTGATGAAAGATATTCCATGCCAAAGGCTGATGGCAAATTCAAGTCGACTTTATTATATATAACGCACTCCACTTTTAACGGCGATTGGAATTCTACTATCCACGCACACCATTGCGCAGAGATCTTCTATGTCTTAAGGGGCAAGGGTCAATTCAAGGTCGAAAATCAAGCCTTTGAGGTCAAAGAAGACGATCTTATTGTCGTCAATCCCCTCATCTCCCATACAGAAGTCGGGCTTGAAGGCGAATTCATGGAATATGTCGTCTTAGGTGTCGACAATTTTGAATTATCTGATTCCAGTGAGCGCTATGGCTATACTATCTCAAACTATCGTGACTATAAACACGAGATCCTATTTTATCTCAAGACGATGCTGGTGGAAGCACAAAATAAAGACGATCACTATGAGCTTGTCTGTCAATATCTACTAGAGATCCTTTTGGTCAATATGATCCGTCGCGCCAAAGTCAAATTGCTTTCGGTGCCATCTAAAAACGACAATAAAGATTGCCGCTTCGTCGAAAAATATATCAATGATCACTTCAAAGAAAATATTACGATCGATCTTTTAAGCAAGATCTCTTATATGAATAAATATCATCTCATTCATTCCTTCACCAAATATAAAGGCATGTCCCCTATTCGCTATGTCTTAGAAAAACGTTTAGAAGAGGCAAAGATGTTATTGGCCAATACTGATCTAAGCATTGGTAAGATCGCCGAGATTATCGGTTTTTCCTCTTCGAGCTACTTTGCGCAAACGTTTAAAAAATATCTATCCATTACGCCGCTAGAATATCGCAAGAAACATAATGCTTAAGGGCACTCCACAAACCAGCGATCGCGCTCATAAAAGAGCTTGTGCGCCTTGCCTTTGATCTGGCATTCATAAAGAAGAGCTACGCCATGATCATAACAAGCGCTGGGATGGACGTTTAATATTGCATCGATGGGATAAGTCTTCTTTTGCCAAATAAGATATTTGGGATATAATTCTCCTTCCACACCAAATTTAGCGATCACCTCTACATACTGCTTGCGTGTCTTCCTCATACCTAAATTTTATATAAGTATGTTTCATAATTCAACATATTTTGCAACTATTATTGCATATAAAACTAAGATAAATTAAAATAACAACGTAAGAAGGCTAATTTATGGAACTAAAGACACTGATCAATGATTACAAAAAGAAGAAGGGTTACACCAACGCAGATCTTGCCCGCTTGTTAGATGTATCTAAAGCTACAGTCGGCCGTTGGGTCAATGGCGATGTCATGACCTTGCAAAACGAACCTTTGAAAAAACTGAGCAGGCTCTTGGGTTTTGATGTGGAAAAAGCTTTAAAAAACGCGAAAGCAACATTTAAAAGACCGATCTTGGGTGAAGTTAAAGGCGGCTACGATATGTTCCTTGAAAATAATTACGAAGGAGAGGCCGAGGTCAATTATGAAGAATTCAATAAAGGAGACTTCTTTTTAAGAGTCAAGGGCAACTCCATGATGGGCGATGGTATTGTCGATGGCAGTCTTGTCTATGTTGAAAAAACCGATCTTTTAAAAAACGGGCAGATCGGTGTGATTCAGATCGGCAATGAGGTAACGATCAAACGCGTTATCTATAAAGATGATACCTTGATCTTAGAAGCGTCTAACCCCGATTTCAATAACCGCTACTTCAGCAAAAAAGAAGTTATGGAATTGCCTGTCAACATCTTAGGCCGCGTCTTGTTTGCCAAGAAAGAGTACTAGATGTGCGGACGTTACCATTTTGAACTTATCAAAGGTTCAAAGATCGAACAAGAGGCAAAAAAAGCTTTACAAGGCTTTAAAACAGGCGATGTCTGCCCTGGCGACAGAGCTCTTTTGATTACCGAACACGATAGAAACCATATTGGCTTGAGCACTAAAAAGTGGGGCATTGAAGCTTCTGGTCTTGTGATCAACGCGCGTATAGAAACCTTAAAAGAAAGGAAGATGTTTAAAGCTCACTATGACAAACGCTGTGTAGTTGTCGCAAACGGCTTTTATGAATGGAAAGAGCAGAATAGATATTATATCGATACCCCTTCTTCCTATATCTATCTGGCGGCTTTTTTTAATGATCGAGATGAATTTGTGATCATCACCAAAGAAAGCGGAACAAGATTAGCTAAGATCCACCCCCGCAGCCCCCTTATCATGGATGAAGAGCTGATGCTTCGCTATTTGTTTAAGGGCGAATACCGAAGCATGGATGAAGAAAAACTCAAAATAAAAGGAGATGCAATGATCTCCCTTTTCTAATTAAGAATTTTTAACTTTGATCCAAAGTTCAGAGATGAGCTCTCTAACTTCTTCGTTATTAGAGAAGACCTCATCTTTTTCATTTTGCGCGCGGGGCGTGAAGGCGGGGTTGCCTTCATAGTAGCCACCAGCTGCCCCCATTTCTTCAAAGACTTCGGCATTAGCGCTGGCGTAGCCTACAGTGATCGTATTGTCATAAGAGGCCTCATAAGTCAAAATGTAGTTGATAAACTCATTGGCAAGTCCGGGGCAATCGGCGTTCTTGGGAATGACCATAGCATCGTTCCAATAGTTAGTGCCCATCTTTTCCGGAGCATAGAAAGCCATGTTTTCATTTTCTGAAAGAATATAGGCCGCATCGCCTGAATACATGACGCCCATCGCCTTTTCGCCATAAATGAGACCATCGATCGCCTCATCGGTTGCATAGGCTGGCGCCATCGTCTGCTGCAGTTCGACCAGCCAATCATAAGCCTCATTGATCTCATCTTCATTTGTCGTATTCATCGAATATCCCAAAGCCTTCAAAGCGACCATGAAGGAATCGCGTTCCGAATCATACATATAGATCTGACCTGCGTATTTAGGATTGCGTAAAACTTCCCACTCTTGGCTTTCAACATCGCTTGGATCAACAATAGTCTTGTCGTAAACGATACCGACATTACCCCAGAAGTAGGGAATGGAATAGGTGTTATCCATGTCGTAGGGCTTATTGAGCGTTCCTTCGTACAGGAGATCCATATTGGTAATGACGCTTTTATCTATAGGCTGTAACAGGTCTTCGTCGATCATCCTTTCGATCATATAGTCGCTGGGTACTAAGACATCATAATGCGTACCACCCAAGACCTTGGTATACATCGCCTCGTTAGAATCGAATAGTGAATAATTGACCGAGACATTAAATTCATCTTCGAAATTAGAGATGACGTCTTCTCCAATGTATTCACCCCAGTTATAGACATTGAGCACCTCACAACCATACTCGTTGTCTCCGCTGCTTGTATTATCGCCACCACAGCCCACAAGTGCTAAAGCGAAGGTGATGACAAGTGCAATCTTAAGCAAGTTCTTCATTTTTCTTTTTCTTCCTTTCCTTAATCATTGGTACTATATTGACGATCACAAGAATGATCGTTATAGCTAAGACGATGATCGTCGATAGGGCATTAACACTTGGGTTAATCCGTTTGACGCTGGTATAGACCATCGTAGAAATATTGTTGATGCCGGGTCCTGTGACAAAGTAAGAGATGACAAAGTCATCAAAGGACATCGTGAAGGCAATCAGGGCACCTGAGATAATTCCTGGTTTGATCTGTGGGATGATGACCTTATAAAGCGCCTTAAAAGGCGTACAGCCAAGATCCAGAGCTGCCTCGAATAAATTATCGTCAAGCTGTCTTAGTTTGGGCATGATCGATAAGATAACATAGGGAATACAAAAGATGATGTGCGCCAAAAGCAAAGTCATAAAGCCTAAGCGCATGTTCAAGGCTGTAAAAAACAACATCAAACCAATTGCGGTAACGATCTCAGGGTTGAGCATCGGGAGATTATTGATCTGCGTAATCGTCTCTTTCATCGCCCGCCGCGATTTAGAAAGACCGATCGCAGTGATCGTACCGACGATCGTTGAAACGACCGTTGCAATGATGGCGATGACGACCGTATAATAGATCGATTCCATCATTGTAGAATTATCGAGCATCTTCTCATACCACTCTAAAGAAAAGCCGGTAAAATGTGTCAAAGAGCGCGAATCATTGAAAGAGAAGATAACGACATATATGATCGGCAGATACATAAAGGCCAAAAGCAAGATCAGCCATAACTTAGAAGGAAGGCCTTTTAATCTTTTCATCTAGCGGTCCTCCTTTGAATAATCAAATTTTCTAGTAAAATACATCGATATCAAGATAACGATCGTCATGATAAGACTGATCGCACTGCCAAAGTTCCAGTCCCCGGTCGTCACAAAATAGTTCTCGACAAGATTTCCTACTAAGACGTAGCTTCCGCCTCCTAAAAGCTTAGGAATAAAGAAAGAGGAAACGGCCGGTAAAAAGACCAGAGTGATCCCAGAGATGATGCCTGGGATCGAAAGAGGCAAAGTCACCTTTAAAAAAGCCATCTTATTGTCGCAGCCCAGATCGTGGGCGGCCGTAATCAAGCTTTGATCAAGCTTGGAAAGCGAGGTATAGATCTGCAAGATCATAAAGGGCAAGAAGTTATAGATCATGCCAATATAGACCTTGATCTCGGGGCTCAGACCGCTTTCAAGCAAAAGTCCGCGCCAGGCATAGGTCCTGACCAACATATTGATCCACATCGGCAAGGTTATAAGCAAGACCATCAGGCCTTGTGAATTAGGCTTGAGCTTTGCCATAAAATAAGCGCTGGGATAGCCGATGAAGATACAAATGATCGTGGTGATGATCGCTAATTTCAAGGATCTGATAAGAACATTGATAAAGATCGAATCGCTGAAAAAGCGAAAGAAGTTATCAAGAGTAAAGTTGATCGTCATGACGCTGTTCCCTTCCGTGGTAAAGGCATAGAACACGATCATGAGCATGGGCAAGACGATAAAGACAATCGCCCATAAAAGATAGGGATAAACTAAACGACGAAAGCTTTTCATTTAGCTTTTAATTGTCTTATGCATGACATGGATATCTTCGGGCCCAAAATCCACGGATACTTTGGCTCCCTCTTCAAAATACTGGGTCGTATGGACCTTGTATTCTCTTCCTTCGGTGGAGAAAGTTATCTTATAATCGCCAGTCTCAATATTGATCGGATCAAAGTCAAAGTCGACATTGGAGATCTTGATCTCTTCATCATCGTCCAAAGACCAGGCGTACGCATCGGCCCAAGTCTTCAGATCGACGCTGATCGCCATGGATTCCTTGATTTCATCGACAGTCTTATAAAAATCAAAGGCAGTGATGCCGACATTGGAAGTCTTATCTTCGACATACTTAGGCGCAACAACATTGACATTGACGGTGATAAGCGTCCCATTATGAGTCTTAAAAGTCACTGGATATCTTCCAGGCTGATCACTGATCTTAAATTCGACCCCACTGATCGAGATATCGTTTTCGCTTTCCTTATCCCAAGCCTGGGCATTGGCCCTGGCGATGAGCTCTTGTTCGGTGATCGCACTTACATCTTCGATATCCATCGTAAAATCTGAGGCATGCATCAATTCACCGCATTCTTGATTATAGACATCGCGATCTTCCAAGACATGCATCGTAACAGTCTTAGAAGTACCTTTTTGAGTTTCGACAATGATCTCATAATGCACACCTTTAAATAAGACTGACTTGACTTCACCCTTTAGTTTAGAAGGCTTATTGCGATCTAAAAGTTTGATATCTTCAGGCCTTATGACAACATCGACCGCCTCGTTTTCTTTAAAGCCAAAATCGACACATTCAAAATCCCGATCATCAAAAGACACCAAATAATCCTTTTTCATCACACCGTCGACAATGTTCGATTCACCGATAAAGTTAGCGACATATTCATTCTTGGGTTCGTTATAGATCTCTTGCGGGCTGCCGATCTGTTCGATGATCCCGTCTTTCATAACGACGATCTTATCGGACATCGTCAACGCTTCTTCTTGATCATGGGTGACAAAGATAAAGGTAATTCCGACTTCTTGCTGGATACGCTTTAATTCATGCTGCATCTCTTTGCGAAGCTTGAGGTCTAAAGCTGCCAAAGGTTCATCCAATAAAAGGACATCAGGCTCATTGACTAAGGCCCTGGCAATCGCAACGCGTTGTTGCTGGCCGCCCGATAATAAAGTTACATCTCTTTTTTGAAAGCCATCAAGACCGACAAGTTCGATCATGCGATCGACCTTAGCCTTGATGATATCCTTAGGCGTCTTCTTGATCTTTAAGCCAAAAGCGACGTTTTCAAAGACATTGAGATGCGGAAAAAGGGCATAGCGCTGAAAGACCGTATTGATCGGTCTTTTATAGGCAGGAACCTTGGAGATCTCCGCACCATCAAAGATAATCTCGCCCTGGTCCTGCTCAAGAAATCCACCTAAGATCCTTAAAAGGGTGGTCTTACCACAACCCGAAGGACCTAGAAGTGTCACAAATTCATTTTCATTAATATCGAGGTTGATTCCCTTTAAAACGATATTGTCGTCAAATTGCTTGACAATATTGCGAAATTCGATCAATTTCTTCATAACAACATTCCCCTTTAAAACACCGGCGGCGTCGTGATCCAAATAAATCTGGAATCATGATCGCTCTCGTTTATCAAATAATGCGTGTCCATCCCTTTCATATAGAAGGTATCGCCTCTTTTAAGGTGATAGGACTCATTCCGCGTCACGTTGACAAGTGTCACATTGCCTCTTAGGACATAGCCGAACTCTTCCCCTTCATAAGGCTCGACCTCGCTTGTCTTAGCACCAGGCGAGAGGTCATACATAATGGGTTCCATCTCGTTTTTCTGGGCATTGGGCACAAGCCAGGTGATCATCGAATCTTCATTTTCCTTGATATAGAAGTCATCCTTTTTAAAGATGAGCTTATCGTCTTCTTCTTTCTTAAAAAAGTTAGACAAGGAAATGCCCAAGACTTCACAAATATCTTCCAGAGTCGAAATACTGGGCGATGTCAGATCGCGCTCTAGCTGTGATAAGAAGCCTTTAGATAATTCGCAACGATCAGCGAGCTCTTCTAAGGTCAGACCTTTGCGCGTTCGTAATTGTTTTATGCGATTTCCGATCTCCATCCTATCCCCCTTTCTCAGTTTAGTATAACTAAACAAATAGTTTTGTTTTCACAAACAAATATCATTATATTTATTCTCTCTTTAAATGCAATACTTTTTCTTATAAAAAACAAAAAATTTAGCACTGCTAAACTTAGTACGAGCTTAAACCCGGTTTTCGAAAAGAAAAAAAGGGGGGTTTATTTAACCTGAGTTATTCACTCGAGGTTTTTACACACTCCCTTTTGTTTGAAGATCAGTTTATTTGTTGATGGCGTTATCGATGAAGTCGCGGATACTGGCCTTTGGCTGCATGCCTCCGGTCTTGGCGATCGCTTCACCATCTTTGAATAAGATAAGTGTCGGGATCGACATGATGCCATAACGGGCGGCTAAAGCTTGTTCTTCATCGACATCAACTTTGACGAAAGTCACATCGCTATATTCTGGATCGACTTCTTCCAAGACTGGTGCCAGCATCTTGCATGGTCCACACCAGGTAGCGAAGAAATCAACGAAGGTATATCCCTCTTTGATCGTTGCGTCAAATTCAGCTTGATTTACTTTTTTCATTAATTAATCCTCCATTTACTTGACTCAAGTATATAAAAGACTAATATTCTTTCTCAAGCAATTTGCCCGCAGCTTCATCGATCACAACTGTAACACTTGGATGATTCTGTAAGATCGAGGCAGGGCAATCGATAGTAACTGGTCCTTCTAATAAGCCCTTGATCGCTTTAGCCTTGTTTTCGCCATTGGCTACTAAAAGGATATTCTTAGCTTTCATGATCGTAGCTAAACCCATGGTGCAGGCTTGGGTCGGGACTTCTTCGCCTAATGGATCAAAGAAACGGGCATTATCTTTTCTGGTCGATTCTTTGAGATCTGTGACATGGGTGCCAAGCTCAAAGGGTGTACCCGGCTCATTGAAACCGATATGGCCATTGGAGCCGATACCTAAAAGCTGGATATCGACCGGGCATTCATCGATCATCTGATCATAGGCCCTGCAGCCTTCTTCTAAATCGCCAAGACCACTTGGAATGTGGATGTTTTCTTCTTTGATATCGATATGATTAAAGAGATTTTCGTGCATAAAAGTATAGTAGCTTTCAGAGTGGTCAACAGGAAGCCCAACATATTCATCAAGATTAAAAGTCTTGATATCTTTGTAGCTGGTACCGTTTTCTTCGTAGTCCTTGATCATTTCTTTATATAAACCAACAGGACTAGAACCAGTGGCTAGACCTAAGACCTTACCTGGTTTTAGGTATTCTTTCATTACCTTAAAAGCTTCTTTGGAGATCTCGTCGTAATTCTTGCAGATAATAACTTTCATTTTCTTTACCTCTTTTTATTTAATTAATGTAATAGCGTATTCCGTATAAAAACTTGCACCGCTGTCTAAATTAATGATACCTAAACGATCTTCGAATTTAAGGTCGTTCTTTTCAAAATCGCCATGTGAATACCAAGGCTCAATGCAGATAAAGGGAGCTTTGGGCGTCCAAAAAGCAACGAAGGGATAATTGGCACAGGTGACGACCAGTTCATGCTTAGCGCTTCGAAGGCCGATCTGAGCTGAATTCAAATGTTCCATAATGATCGTCGACCACTTATCAAACAGACTGTAATCAAGTTTTAACTCATGGTCTTTAATAAGAGCTTTTGTTTCACTATCGGCATATTCATGCGAATAAAAGTAAAGCGCATAATCATCAAAACTTTCATCGCTGTCAATTGGGCAATTGAAAGCAGGATGAAGACCAAAACCAAAAGGCATCACTTCTTTATCTTTATTCTCAATGCGATAGCTGATCTTGAGTTCGCTATCCTTTAAGGTATATCTAAGATAAAGCGCAAACTCATAGGGATAATCAACCCGGGTCTTTTCATCGCTTTCAAACATCAGTTCGACAAAATCTTCCCCTGTTTTTGCAAGCTTAAAAGTCGCATGTCTTGCTAGGCCGTGATTCCCCATGTGGCATTCCCGGCCTTTAAGGACCTGTGTTTTGTTGTAGGTATTGCCGACTTGTGGGAAAAGAGTGGGATTGCGACCCTTCCAATATTTGGGATCGCCTTGCCACATATATTCATGATCAGTTCCCTTTAGCTTAAAACTATAGATCTGACCGGCATCATCACTGATAATAGCCTTAGCTTTACTGTTTTCTAAGACCCATTCCATACTTATTTAACGATCTCGCCCATGCAGCTGCCCTTAACATTAGCGGCATTAGCTTCATCTGTATCGATGTGCATCGCCAAAGCATATTTTTCAGAAACACGAACGACCGTGTCGCCAAAAACTGTGCTTCTATCCTTTGTATCCAATCGGACGCTGACGATATCACCGTTTTTTACGCCGTACTTTTCGGCATCTGAGGGTGTCATGTGGATATGGCGCTTAGCAGCGATCACACCTTCCTCGAGTTCCATTTGACCGTTTGGACCAATCAGTGTTACACCGTTTGTCCCTTTAACATCGCCTGATTCACGGATCAAAGCTTCAACGCCCAAAGTACGGGCATCCGTTAGGGAAACCTCGACTTGTGAGGCACTACGCGTAGGACCTAAGATCGACATCTTTAATTCGCCCCTTGGGCCCTTGACAGTAACTTTTTCTTCACAGGCATATTGACCGGGCTGTGATAGATCTTTTTTAGGTGTCAACTTGTAACCTTCCCCAAATAAGACCGCTAGATGCTCGTCGGTCAAGTGAATGTGTCTAGCTGATACTTCAACTAAAAATTTTTCCATAAAAATCTCCTTCTTTTCACTGCATTAATTATAGCTCAAATAAAAAGCGCCCTCAACAAAGAAGCGCTTAAATAAATGTTTTGATGATAGTCCTTATAGATCTGACTGGCGGCTAGAAATGCTTCATCGCTTTAACAAAACAACAGGCAGATCACAAGGTCGCAAAGGCATTGACAAGATTAGCTTGTAAAACTTCAGATCTCCTTAGATGGATCAATGCCCTTCTTTTTTAGGCGCTTAATGATATGTTCGCCTAAAAGGGTATAGATCGAAGCAGTCAAAGGCACCGCGATCAGCATGCCTAAAGGTCCTAATAAACTGCCAAAGAATAAGACCGAGACCAGGATCCAGATCGCAGGAAGGCCTAAAGATTTACCAATGAATTTCGGATAGATGAAATTGCCATCGACATTCATGACAACTTGATAAATGATAAAGAAAATGAGCGATTGTAAAGGATTGATCGATAAAAGCAATAAACAGGCAATGATCGTAGCAATCAGAGAACCCACAACTGGCACAATCGTCACAACACCGCATAAGGTGGCGATCAAAATAGCATATGGCACATTAAATACCAGCATCAGTAAATAGACTAAAACACCTACCACGATCGATTCGACCAGCTTTCCGCCCACGAAATCCTTAAAGATCTCATTAGAGACATCACAGATCCTCAAGATCTCATCCGCGACATCATCAGGCAATAAGGCTTTGACCGCCAGCTTACTCTTTCTTAAAAGAGCCTCTTTAGAACCCAGCATATACAGCGAGATCATAAAACCCATAAAAAGGTTAAAAAGAGTTGAACCGATATTGGAGATGCTGTTGATGACTTCTGCCCCCGTTCCCAAGGCAAGATTAGAAATGGTCGATAAGATCTGGGTGTAATCAAGACCCAGCGTCTTTAGGACATCTTCGAAATTAATCGTCTCTAAAGTGGTTGACTCAATATGGAAATAAGCCAAGAGATCTAAGATATTGGCGACTGCTGAATTAAAATAGCTTTCAAGATTTTGGACCAAACGGATAAATGAACTAAAAAGCTCTGGCAAGACCATCATCATGACGATGCCGATGATAATCGAGACAATGATGACTGATATGACGATGCTAATCCCGCGGATATGCTTAAGGATAAAACTGTCCTTTTTTAAGTATTTATAAGCGAGCTTTTCGATCTTGATCATCGGGAGATTCAAGACAAAGGCAATGATAAGGCCGTAAAAGAAAGGGTTTAAGTAAGTGATGATAAGACCGATATAATAGATGACATCATCGATATTAGCTAAAAGCACAAAAAGGACGCCGACATATGTTGCCAGCAACAATAAAGGTTTGATCTTTTTTAGTTCTTCTTTGAAACGTTCCATATATCAATATTATAAGCCATAAGTCGCCTATTCCAAAGAAAAAGCGCTCTTAGCGCTCTATCTTTTTAAATGTTATCAGCCAATTATTGCCGACTCCGATCGAATAGGCCTTGGCAAAAGAGCCCTGATTGATCGCTAAAGCCATGCGGTAGACCGAGTTCATATAGATGATGGGCATGCCCACATTGACGGCCGAGAAGGTAGCGCCATAAAGAACTTTGTTTTTATATACCTCCGTTTTATTATTGAAAATATGAACTTCGATCATATCGCCGAATTCAAAACCCAACGATTTAAATTCTTCATAGGTGATCGAGGTCCAAAGCGAGCCAAAGCGCACATCGAGGATATCGACTTGCCCGGTGACACTATCATTTGTAAAACTTGTCTTAAAGATATCAAGATCGACAATCTCTTCAAGATCCAGTTTCGGTCCTACCTCTTCAAAACTGATTACCCCGCTTGCCAAACGCGCTCCGGTATAGGCATAGACATCACGGCCGTGGAAGGTATAGGAGAGCTCGGTATTCTTGCGACGATTAGTAACTTCAGAAATCTCTCTTAATTCTTCAATGCCGAAGAATTGATGGATATGCGTTAAAGTACCATTATCTGGCGTAACGATATAATGCCCGTTCTTGGTCCTTGCAACAACCGATTTACGTTTTGAGCCAACGCCTGGATCGACGACCGAGACAAAGACCGTTCCCTCTGGCCAATAATAGACTGTCTGAAAAAGGCGATAAGAAGCCTCGAAGATGTTATAGGGCGTGATGTCATGAGTGACATGAGAGATCTTAAGATTGGGGTCGACCTCGTAAGCCACTCCTTCCATGGCGCTGACCGCTCCGTCAACTAAACCGAAATCGCTTTGAAAAACTAAGAATTTATTCATTGTTTTCTACCTTTCTAAATGATACTTCATAATCTTCGCCATAGCTAAGATCATAAGATTTACACAGGTTTCCCATAACTTTTGCCAGGGCGATATTATTTAATTCGTTATTATAGATCATGACACTGCCCTGATCTGCCATGCCGAAAGAAGCAAAATAAGGCAAAATTTCATTGAAGATCACTTGACCCTTATGTTTTATTACAACTTTGATCTTGTCGCCGTGTTTAAAGAGCCTGCTGAAATCATCTAAGCTGATATTAGTCCAAAGGTTGCCGAAGTTGGGATCGTTGATCTCAAAGATACCTTTGATCTCATCATCCAGGACTTCGGCCTCTTTAATTTCATGAGTCACGATTTCATCGACAGGATAAGTTGATCCGACTTCTTCATAGCTGATGATCCCGCTAGCCAAACGCGCCGCACAATAGCCAAACAGATCGCGCCCGTGGAAGATCGCGACCGCCTTATTGTCGTCACGCTTGAGGCGATTGATCGTCTCATCGATCATGCGTACCTCTTTGATGCCGACGCTGTTTTTGACATGGGTCAGGGTACCGTTATCCGGCGTGACGATATAATAGCCATCATTTGTGAGGGCAACACAAGCTCTTCTTGAGGTTCCGACGCCCGGATCGACCACCGAGACAAAGATCGTGCCCTTGGGCCAAAAACGAATATATTGATTTAAGCGAAAGGAAGCAGACCAGGTGTCATATTGGGGGATCTCGTGGGTCGCATCAATGATCTCTAAGCTTGGGTCGACGCTTTTGACAACGCCATACATCGCCGCCACCGCTCCTTCCATATAGGTAAAATCAGTTTGAAATACTAAGATCGGTTTCATATTCACTCCTTAAATAAACGGGTTCCAGAATAAATTTTTAACTACGACAAAACGCATGAACAAGACTGACGCAAAGATGAAAAGACAAAGACCGATCGCAAGATAGTCACGCTTGACAAGCCGGCGATAAGAATACCAGGTCCTTTTCTTTTCTTTGCCATAACCCCTGAGTTCCATGGCATTGGAAATGAGTTCGACGCGATCTAAGGTCGAAAAGACAAGCGGCAAAAGGATCTTTGCAACGTTTTTGACCCTCTTGGTCAAAGAGGCCTTCTTGGAACTGTCGATGCCTCGCGCTTGCTGCGCCAAGTTGATATTGTTGTAGTCTCTTTGAATATCAGGGAAGTAGCGAAGAGCCAAGGCAAAGACTGTACAAGCCTTATATGGCACTTTGATCCCATTTAAACTCGAAGCAAACTCACTTGGATCGATCGTATAAAAGAACATGAGTCCTAAAGGCATGATACAGATGTATTTGACAAATTTAGCCAATTGGTAATACATCTGCTCCCATGTCAGGGTAAAATGATCACTAAATACATAAATGACATGTTTAGTCCCGAATATCTCAACACCATAATTAGGCGCCAATAAAAAATTCAATAAGAAATTGAAGACCATGAAGATCATAAAATAGACAAGGACTAGCTTATAACGTTTAAAAGGAAATTTCGCGATATAAGATATGACTAACGATATCAAAAGGAGGACTAATAAGACCCTGATATCATAGGTAAACATTGAGGCAAAAGTCAGCAACAAGAAACAGATGAGCTTGCTTAGACCTGACAACTTGTGAATGATTGTGCCATTATCGACATAGCTGAATAACTTAGTCTTTTTCATGGCGTAAGCTCCTTTCAGCGTTGATATAGCTTTGGGTAAAGTCGTTTGGCTCCATCTTGACGATCTTGGCCAGATCATAAAGTGAAGTCATCTTAAGATTGGCTTTCTGGGTAATATTTTCATCCACCAAGACAGAAGACGGCAATCCCTCATAATAGATCTTGCCATCGACTAATGTGATGCAACGGTCACAATATTCTAGCATGAGGTGCATGTCGTGAGTGATCATAATGATCGTCTGTCCATCATTGTTGAGCTTTCTTAAAAACTCCATGATCTCCGTATAATGACGATAATCTTGTCCGGCAGTTGGTTCGTCCAAAATAATGATCTTGGGCCGCATCACCAGGATCGAAGCGATCGTCACCCTTTTCTTTTGCCCATAGCTCAAAGCACTGATCGGCCAGTTGCGCATTTCGTAAAGTCCGCAGATCTTAAGGGTCTCATAGACTCTTTCTTTGATCTCTTCATCCTTAACGCCGCCATTTTTTAAGCCATAGGCGACTTCGTCGTAGATCATGGTATTACAGATCATTTGGTTGGGGTTTTGAAGAACGATCCCGATCTCCTTGCCTCTTTCATAGATCGTATCATCTTTGATATCGCGATCCTCTAATAAGATCTGTCCCTTATCTTCTTTTTCAAAACCGACTAGAAGCTTTGAAAGAGTTGACTTACCAGCGCCATTTTTACCGATGATCGCAAACATCTCGCCGCTTTTGACATCAAAGGAGATATCGTCGATAATGTTTTGCTCGCCATCATAGGAAAAGCTCAGGTCCTTACCCTTTAAAAGGACTTGCTTATTTTTGGTCTTGGTGTTGGCATGACTTTTTGCCCAATTCAAGATCCTGTCTTTGTCATCCTCTGTGAGCTTGAAAGTGTCGATCGATGAGGGATGCATCTCAGGTGTAATTTTGACCCCGGCAAACTTAGCGGCGCTGACATAAAGCGGCTCTCGGATGCCATGTCTTATCAAAACATCGCTCGCTAAAACATTATCAGGCACATCATCTATGACGATCGCACCATCATCGATCAAAACGATCCGATCGACATGGCGATAAAGGACATCTTCTAAGCGATGCTCGATAATAACGACCGTACTATCTGTTTTTTTCTGCAGCTCATCGATCAGAGCGATCGCCGTCTTGCCGGTCGCCGGATCAAGATTAGCCAAAGGCTCGTCAAAAAGTAAAACCTCTACTTCATCGACCAAAACGCCCGCTAAGGCCACTCTTTGTTTTTGGCCGCCGCTTAGTTCCATAGGTGATCTTGTCAGATAATTTTCCATATCGACCATTGACGCGATCTTTTTAACTAAGGGTTTCATCTTTTCAAGCGGCACATTATCATTTTCTAACGCAAAGGCGATATCTTCTCCTACGTTAAGTCCTACAAATTGTCCGTCAGAATCCTGTAAGACCGTCCCTACGCTCTTTGACAGTTCGGCGATCGACAAGTCTCTTGTCTCCTGCCCTTTGATCTTGCAACTGCCACTGATCTCTCCTTCATACTTAAAAGGAATAAGACCATTTAAACAATTGCCTAGCGTCGACTTCCCGCTGCCGCTTAGTCCGACGATCAAGACCTTTTCGCCTTTGTTGATCTTTAAGTTGATATTTTTAAGCGTTGGCTGTTTTTGGGCATAATAGCGAAAGCTGAAATCCTTAAATTCAATAATCGGCTCTTTCATGTATCCCCCTTTTGAAGACAAAAGCGCCCCTATTACATGGAGCGCCCTGATAAACTAGTGTTTAAAAGCTATTCCTTGTCTAAGCTAGAAGCTGAAGATCTGACTGCTGCATAAGCATAAGCCAAAATGCCACCGACAACACAAGCTGAGATAGCGTCGACCACAAATGATGTTAAACCTTGGACAAAGACTGTATCAACAGGTTCAGCATAGATCACGATATCTAAAATCGGAGCAACGATGACCCATGCGATGAACTGGCCTACGATATTTAAGATAAAGAACATTTTACCAGGTTTCTTGCCATGCTCAAGATCTGAGAACTTATAAGCAAAACCAGCAAATAAACCAGCTACAGCAGAAGCGATGACCCAGCTCCACCAGATACCAAAACCAGCGATGAAGTCATTTAAGGCATGACCGGCGAAACCAATAAGCGCTGCTGAAATCGGACCAAATAAAGCACCAAAGAAAGTTGTGATACCATAAGCGATCTGAATATTGGTGTTAGGTACAGGTGATGGAATCTTCACAAAAGCGAATAATACCAAGAATAGAGCAGCTCCTAAAGCTGTCGCAACAATAGTTTTTACATCGAATTTACCAAAGAAACTCTTATTCACGTTTTCTTACCTCCCTTAAAAAAACATTTATAACCATACAGGAAATAAAAACAAAAATATAGGCTTTTTTATTAAATATGATTGATGTATAATGATGAATTAGAAAAAAATCCTGATCACTGCTCATGGATCAATGCTTAATGAAAAAATATATTATATTAATTGAACTTTCAACTAATTTAGTGTATAACTTGTTCGAAAGGAAAATAGTACGATGAACGTTATAAAAAGAAGCGGCGAAGAAGTTATTTTTGATTGCGCTAAGATCGAAAATGCCATCGCCAAAGCAAATAAAGCTACAAACGGCAGCCCGATGACTCAAGAAGAGATCAAAAGGATCGCCCGAAATGTCAACGAAGAGTGCGCTAAACTATCAAGAAGCGCCAATGTAGAAGAGATACAGGATCTCGTTGAAAAAGAGATCATGAAGGCGGGATATTACGACTTGGCCCATAACTATATCACTTATCGCTATAAAAGGGCTCTGATCAGAAAGTCGAACTCCACCGACCAGCAGATCATGTCGCTTCTTGAGCGCAATAACGAAGAAGTCAAACAGGAAAATTCCAATAAGAACCCCTTGGTCAATTCTGTGCAAAGAGATTATATGGCTGGGGAGGTCTCTAAAGATATCACCAGACGTTTCTTATTGCCCGAAGAGATCGTTGAGGCTCATGAAAAAGGAATCATCCACTTCCATGACGCAGATTACTTTGCTCAACATATGCACAATTGCTGCTTGGTCAATCTGGAAGACATGCTGCAAAATGGGACAGTCATCTCCGACACGATGATCGAAAAACCCCACAGCTTTTCAACAGCCTGTAATATCGCTACGCAGATCATTGCCCAGGTCGCCTCATCACAATACGGTGGCCAGACCATCACCTTGTCGCATATCGCTCCCTTTGTCGAAGTATCGCGCCAAAAAGCGCGCAAAGAGGTAAGAGAGGAGTTTTTAGAAGCCGGTCTTGACCTCGACAATGAAAAGATCAACGAGATTGCCGAAATGAGGGTAAAAAGCGAGATCAAAAAAGGTGTCCAGACTATACAATATCAAGTCATCACCCTTATGACGACCAATGGACAAGCGCCCTTTGTCACGGTCTTTATGTATCTAAATGAAGTTAAAGAAGGACGCTTAAGAGATGATCTGGCTCTCATCATCGAAGAGATGCTCAAACAAAGAATCGAAGGTGTCAAAAATGAAAAAGGGGTCTATATCACTCCAGCCTTCCCTAAACTGATCTATGTCCTTCAAGAAGACAATATCCACCAAGGATCAAAATATTATTATTTAACTGAGCTGGCTGCCAAATGTACTGCCAAGCGCATGGTACCAGACTATATCTCAGAAAAGATGATGAAGGAATTAAAGGTCGATCAAAATGGCGATGGCCAGTGCTATCCTTGTATGGGCTGTCGCAGCTTTTTAACGCCTTATATCGATGAAAATGGCCAGAGTAAATACTACGGTCGTTTCAATCAAGGGGTCGTAACGATCAATTTAAAAGAAGAGGCTTACTCATACAAGGGTGATGAAGAGGCCTTTTGGCAGATCATGGATGAAAGGCTGGCGCTTTGCAAAAAAGCACTCATGATCCGTCATGATCGCTTGATGGGCACACCTAGTGATGTCGCCCCTATCTTGTGGCAAAACGGGGCTCTGGCCCGTCTTAAGAAAGGCGAAACGATCGATAAACTTTTATTTAACGGCTATTCAACGATTTCCTTGGGATATGCCGGACTTTATGAATGCGTCTATTACATGAAACATGTTGCCCTAACTAACGAGGAGGGAACTAAGTTTGGCCTTAAGGTCATGGAATATCTCAATGATGCGTGTGCCAAATGGAAAAAAGAAGAAAACATGGACTTCTCGCTCTATGGTACGCCCATGGAATCAACAACCTATAAATTTGCAAGGTGTCTGCAAGATCGCTTTGGCATCATTAAAGGAGTCACTGACAAAAACTATATCAC
>CALVCF010000003.1 GCA_944325935.1 uncultured Erysipelotrichaceae bacterium
TCATCGATTCTAATGTCCATGCCTATAATTTCCTTTATGAAAGCTATTTCAAAAGGATCGATGAATTTCTTGATCATTACTTATTTTAGGGCTTAAAGGCCCTTTTTTTTGAAAATGTTTGCGTTTACATTTTTTTAGAGATTTTCGTGTTATAATCTAAGAAGTTAAGTAAGGAGGAAAATATGAGCACTAAATACGTATATATGTTTAGTGAAGGCAATGGTTCGATGCGTGAACTGCTTGGTGGCAAGGGCGCTAACTTAGCCGAAATGACTAATTTAGGCATGCCGGTTCCCCAAGGTTTTACAATAACGACCGAAGCTTGTACGCGTTATTATGACGATGGCGAAAAGATCGCTCCTGAGATCATGGAAGAGATCGAAGAGGCTAAGAAAAAATTAGAAGAATTATCTAATAAAAAATTGGGAGATCCCACAAATCCCTTATTGGTCTCGGTACGCTCGGGTGCCAGGGCCAGTATGCCTGGTATGATGGACACCATTTTGAATCTTGGCATTAATGACGAGGTCGTCGAAACAATCGCGAAAGCAACTAATAATGAACGTTTCGCTTATGATTCATACCGCCGTTTCATTCAAATGTTTGCGGATGTCGTCATGGGCCTTCCCAAAAGTGAATTTGAAGTTATCATTGATGAATTAAAGGAAAAGAAGGGTGTTAAGCTCGATACGGAATTAGATGCTGACGACCTAAAAGAGATGGTCGCCCGTTTTAAGGAATTCTACCGTGCTAACCTCCACGACGATTTCCCCACTGATCCAAAAGTACAATTAGAAAAGGCGATTGAAGCTGTTTTCAGGTCTTGGAACAATCCGCGCGCAATCTATTATCGCAAGATGAATGATATCCCTTCATCTTGGGGTACGGCAGTTAATGTTCAAATGATGGTCTTTGGCAATATGGGTGATGATTGCGGTACTGGTGTCGCCTTTACCAGAAATCCTGCCACCGGTGAAAAGAAACTCTTTGGCGAATTTCTTATGAATGCCCAAGGGGAAGATGTTGTCGCCGGTGTTAGAACACCACAAACGATCGATCATCTCAAAGAGGTCATGCCTGAAGCATACGATCAGTTTGTCGATATCTGTGATCGTTTAGAAAAACATTATCATGACATGCAGGATATGGAATTTACCATTGAGCATGGCAAGTTATATATGTTGCAGACCCGTAATGGCAAGCGTACAGCTGCTGCTGCTTTAAAAGTTGCTTGCGACTTGGTCGATGAAGGGCTCATTGATAAAGATCAAGCCCTGATGATGGTTGAACCTAAACAACTCGATTCTTTGTTGCATCCTCAATTTGATGCCGACGAATTAAAGAAAGCCGAAGTTATTGCAACCGGCCTTGCAGCATCACCTGGTGCGGCAACAGGCGAGATCCGTTTCTCGGCGGAAGATGCGATCAAAGCCAGTGAAGAAGGTCATAAGGTCGTCTTGGTCAGACTTGAGACATCGCCAGAAGATATCGAAGGTATGGCTAAGGCTGAAGGTATCCTCACTGTCCGGGGCGGTATGACTTCTCATGCTGCTGTTGTCGCTCGCGGTATGGGTGCTTGTTGTGTTTCGGGCTGTGGCGAGGTCGTCATCGATGAAGAAGCCAAGACGATGACCGTTAAAGGCAAGGTCTATCACGAAGGTGATTTCATTTCGATCGATGGTACGACTGGTCATGTCTATGGCCAGGCAATCAAAACGGTCCCTGCTTCGATCTCTGGCTATTTTGGCCGTTTCATGGCTTGGGCGGATGAAACAAGAAAATTACAGGTCCGCACTAACGCTGATACACCAAGAGATGCTAAACAAGCTAAAGATTTTGGCGCACAGGGAATTGGTCTTGTCAGAACGGAACATATGTTCTTTGAAGCTGAAAGGATCAAAGCCGTTCGTGAGATGATCGTCTCAAAGACTTCTGAACAAAGAAAGGCCGCTTTAGCGAAGATTCTGCCGATGCAGCAAGGTGACTTTGAAGCGATCTATGAAGTCATGGAAGGCTTGCCGGTTACTATCCGCTACTTGGATCCACCTTTACATGAATTCTTGCCGAATACGCCTGAAGAGATCAAAGAACTCGCTAAAGAGATGAATATCTCTGAAGATGAATTAAATAATGTTGTCAGTTCATTGCATGAATTCAACCCGATGATGGGTCATCGCGGTTGCCGTTTAGCAGTGACTTATCCCGAAATTGCCGAGATGCAAACAGAAGCTGTTATTCAAGCGGCTATCAATGTCAATAAGCGCCATCCGGAATTCAATGTCCATCCAGAGATCATGATTCCACTAGTAGGCGATGAGGCTGAATTGAAGTTTGTCAAGAACATTGTCGACAAGACCGCTAAAGAAGTCATGACAAGAAACAATGTAACGATCGACTACAAGGTCGGTACAATGATCGAGATCCCGCGTGCCGCTTTATTGGCCGATGAAATCGCCAAAGAAGCTGAGTTCTTCTCATTTGGCACTAATGACTTGACTCAGATGACCTTCGGTTTCTCTCGCGACGATGCCGGTTCCTTCCTTAAGGATTACTACGATCGCAAGATTTATGAACAGGATCCATTCGCCCGTCTGGATCAAAAGGGCGTTGGCAAACTTGTCAAGATGGCGGCTGAACTCGGTCGTACAACACGCCCGGATATCAAGCTTGGTATCTGTGGTGAACATGGCGGCGATCCTTCCAGTATCGACTTCTGCCATCGAGTTGGCTTGACCTATGTTTCTTGTTCGCCATATCGTGTTCCAATTGCGCGTTTAGCTGCTGCACAGGCTGCGATCCGAAACAAGTAAGAATCAATAGTGTCCTATAAAATACCATTATCAGAAAACATATTGAAACCTAATAAGATAAATGTCTTCTATGATAATAAATGGGACATAGCAAGATGTGAATAATCAAGTAAAAGGGAATTGCCAAATATGACAACTCCCTTTTCTTTATATCAACAAGCTAAATTAAAAGCTTTTTGATGATATTTAATTGTTTGCAAAAGCATTTATTATCTCAAACGATCTTAGAGCACTTTAGATCGTGCCGCTTTTCTAATTACTTAATAGTTTAATTTGCCGAGGGCTCATCTATACTTACGACAAGATAGAAAACATTAAAGAAGAAAGCAGATAAATATAAGGTTTTTGCCATGTATTTCTGTTCTTGGGCATCAAGATGAATTTTAAGCGCTCAAGGTGGGACTCTGATTTGAATAAGATCTCAGCTAATGGTAAGATTATAGAGATGGAATTAAGAGAGATTGGTTTAAAAGACGAAAACCTTGCTGATATCAAAAGTTTATATTTGAAAGCTTTTCCTAATAACGAGCGGAAATCCTTTAAGTTGATCTTAGAAAAAGTTTCCTTAGGTCAGATGAAGATCTACGGAGCCTTTGATAATGGTTTTGTAGGCGAAGCGATCATGATCTTGGATGATGATCTAGCCCTGTTGGATTATTTGGCGATCGCGGAAAATGTCAGAAGTAAGGGTTATGGCTCTAAGATCTTAAAAGAGCTTTTAAAGATTTATCAAAAAGAGCGTCTATTCTTAGAGATCGAAAGTACGGTTGATCAGAATCCTCTAAAACTTAAGCGCAAAAACTTTTACCTTAAGAACGGTTTTAAAGTATTAGATTTTGAAGTGATGCTTTTTGGGGTGAGAATGGAACTTTTGAGTGATGGTTCAAACATCAGCTATGAAGAGTATTTTAATATCTATCGCCATCTTTTTAGTGCATATGATCTAAATAAGATCTATAAGTTGGAGAAATAAGAATGTTTATTGTGATTTTTATTTTATTTATCTTATTGTTGTCAGCGATTATTGTGGTCCACGAATTCGGTCACTTGATCGCAGCTAAAGTTTTTAAAGTATATTGCCCTGAGTTTTCGATCGGTATGGGTCCAAAACTTTGTTCATTTAAGGGCAAAGAGACTGAGTATTGCTTAAGAGCTTTGCCTGTCGGCGGCTTTGTGGCGATGGCTGGTGATACCGACAATAGTTTAGAGACCAGCGTTGATACGACTAATATCCCCTTTGAAAGAACCTTGCCTGGGATCGCTAAATGGAAAAGAGCGATCATTATGATGGCAGGGGTCATTATGAATATGGTCTTAGCAGTCGTGATCGTGGCCTTAGTCCTTTTATACAATGGTTCTTATGCTGTTTCACCCGAACCTTTGATCGGTGCTGTGCAAGAGAATACCCCTGCTTATCGTGCCGGTTTAAAACAGGGCGATCTTATTACTAGGTTGGAGTATCAGGATCTTGGTATCAGCTCCGAGCCCAAGACTTTTGATGATATCGGTACTTTTACATACGGTCATGAAAACGAAGTCCTAACAATCACCGTAGAGCGCGATGGGGAAAGTTTGAGCTTTGATCTTCAGGCCGAGTTTAATGAAGAAAGCAATTCTTATCTTATCGGCATCAGTTCGCCTGGTCTTAAGGCCATCAGTATCAATCTTTTCAATTGCTGGTATTATGCGATCGATTATTTATGGTATGTAGTCAGAACGATCTTCATGTCTTTAGGTCAGCTCTTGAAAGGGGTCGGTCTTGAAAATCTTTCCGGTCCGGTTGGGATTTATCAGGCGACCGAAGAAGCCATCAACATGGGCGCTCAATCTTATATCCTCATGATCGCCGTGCTGTCGGTCAATGTTGGCATCATCAACGCTTTGCCATTACCTATTTTAGACGGCGGCAGGGTCTTGATCTTGATCATTGAGGCGCTTATTGGAAGGCCGCTTTCCGAAAAGGCGATCTCATATTTGATGGGCGTATCACTTTTTTTGATCTTGGCTTTATTTGTCTTTGCGACATATCAGGATATATTGCGACTACTTTAAGGAGGAACTATGCGTATCTTAGTTACAGGAGGCTTGGGCTACATAGGCTCGCACACCGTCGTTGAACTTTTAGCAAATGATTACGATGTAAGCATTGTCGACAATCTCTACAATTCCAACATCCATGTCTTGGACCGGATCGAAAAATTAACAAGTAAAAGCGCGACCTTTTACCAAGTTGACATCTTAGACAAGGAAGCATTAGAGAAAGTATTTCAAAAAGAACATTTTGATGCCGTTATTCATTTTGCGGGCTATAAGGCAGTCGGCGAGTCAGTGGCTATTCCCTTGACTTATTATCAGAATAATATCGCTGGCAGCTTGAACCTATATGAGCTCATGCATAAGTACGGGGTGGAAAAGATCGTCTTTTCCTCAAGTGCGACGGTCTACGGCGATGATTTTGCCGTTCCTTTTAAGGAAGAATACGGCCTTGGCACAACTACCAATCCCTATGGAACAACTAAGAAATTCAACGAGATCATCTTAAGCGATCTTGCGAAAGCTAAACAAATAGGATCAGCGATCTTACTTAGATATTTTAATCCGATCGGCGCCCATGAAAGCGGATTGTTAGGTGAAGTACCCAATGGCATCCCCAACAATCTTGTACCTTATATTGCCAGAGTTGCCAGTGGTAAACTTGACAAATTACGAGTCTTTGGCAACGACTATGATACGATCGATGGTACAGGTGTGCGCGACTACATCCATGTGGTCGATTTAGCAAAGGCCCATGTCTTAGCTTTAGACTATAGCTTTAAGCATGAAGGGGTCGAGGTGTTTAATATCGGCACAGGAAAGGGTTACAGTGTTCTTGAAGTATTGCATGCTTATGAAAGGGCATGCCAAAAAAAACTTCCTTATGAAATCGTTGCAAGAAGGCCGGGCGATATCGCTTCATGTTTTGCAGATTGTTCCAAAGCTCAAGCATTACTGGGCTTTAAGGCACAATATGATATCGATAAAATGTGTGAAGATTCCTATCGGTTCACGGTTATGAACCCGGATGGTATCGATAAATAAAACGATAAATTTAAATTAAAATAAAAATATAAAAAATTATAGAAATAAAATGTGAAATTTAGTGATAAATTTATTGATTAATAGATCGTTTTCTTCTATAATTTTTTTATGGAGAAAAACTAATGAAAAAAAGTCGATTAGCGATCAGTTTAGATTCACTAGTACCAATCAGCAGCCTCAATCAGGGAAAGGCTGCTAAGATTATTGGTGAATTGGCGGATGAAGACATTAAGATCGTCATCAAGAATAACGAACCGATAGCGGCAATTCTCTCGATGGCGCGCTTGAATCAATTGATCGACGAAGAATATGAATTAAAAGCGAAATTAGAGAAAGAGGTGAGCCTATGAGACGTAAAGTTAATTGGCGTAATCTCCTTTTGATATTTTCAGCAATCATCCTAATGGTGTTGCTGGCTTTTTTCTTGATCTCTTTTATTAGTTCGCGCTTTGAAGATACCAAAGAGAATAATCTTGGCGAAGTAGAATCTGTCTCTAATTTTACAGTGGATCTTGTGGATTACGAAGTTTTTAAGACGCAAGAAGAATTTGATTTTGATTTTGTAGTGGCAAGACTGCGCTTCCGTGACCAAGAGCCTGTTAGTTATGATCTCAAAGATATGTATACCGATGAGGGTCTTAAGCTTTCTGAGATCGATAAATATGTCAGTGCCCTGGAAGAGAAGCATTATTATTTAGGGCGTCTTAATGTCGTCTATGAAATAAGCAGTGAAGAAAACAGTGCAACTTACGCCATCTTTATTCCTTATGATGATAAAGATAAAGATTCCTTGACTCTGTATGATGCCTTAAGCAAAGAAGAGATCACGATCGATCTTGATAAAAATCAAAAGGAACTGGCAAGTCTTGAGTATTCTACGGGTTCGGATATTGAGGTCAATGATATAAAGGCCAGTATTTCTGATAGTTTTATCTCGACCACCATTTATCAAGATGGCCAGTCTTACAGCTATCCCGAATCAGTCAAGATCTATAGTTTTGAACTTTCGATCAATAATGTCTTAGAAGAAGGTATTATGATCGAAGATGCTTACATCTTATTGGCAAACGGCGAAGAGATCCACGCCTTGGATGATAGTTATACTTCTATGAAGCATAACAATATGATAAACCGTGAATTAACTGACGGTGAAACAGGTTGTCTATTCTTTGAAATGTTCGCTTTAGATGATAACAGCGACCATAATGCAGATCTATATATCAAATTTAGCAATAGTGAAGATTGGCTAATGCTTAGAACGGAGTTGGCGGAATGAAGAAGGTTTTAATTTTAATCATAATGGTGATGTTGATCGGCACGGGTGCTCTATGTGCTAATCCCACCACCATCGAGGCAAAAGAATATTACAGCTATTCATGCGGTGATCAATTCGAACTGTCCTATATCACTGACGATGGTCAATTTCAAAAAGACAGTTGTTATGTCTCTTTTGATGATGCCCTAAAGGCAATGAACAAAAAAGGCAGTGAATATGTCGTTCGCCATAATAAGTCTTTATCGCCAACTAAGATCATTGCGATGGTTTCGGGCAATGCTTATTCATATCCCGCCCGCAGCGGTCATATTACTATGAATGTTTTTGATAGCGATAAGTATAATCATAACACTATTACTTATCTTACTAATCACTATGAAATGCGCTATGAGGGGACGACTGTTTATTTGACCAGCGATAACAACTATGGCGGTATTGCCGGAGGAGGAATGATCAAAGTATCCTTTGATGGTTTTGAAGGATATGCCGATCTAGAATATACTGATCTTGTACCCGATAAGTTTATCGATAATGGTTTACCGATCTATCTAGGCGGTAACGACAAGACAAATGAAAACGAGCAACCTTTCTTAGTAAAGGTTTTAAGAAGTTATTATACCGTAGAACAAAACGGCAATTATAAAGATCTCGTCTTTTATAATATGCGTGCCTATCCGACTCAAAATGGGCAAGATGGCAACCCCTCGTTCCAAGAGCGTTATATCATTGGACCAGCGCCCAGTGAGATGAAAACAGGTACAAAGTATTACAGCTATGACGGTCATAATTACTACAGTGATTACAAATGCCAGAATCATGTGGTCGACTATTATAATTATTATCAATACTTGCCTTTAAGATCCAAGACCGAAATATCAGCCAGCGATCTTAATGCGTTTTTGATCGATATAAAGGGCTCAAGTACTTCATCGGTCATCAAGAATAAGGGTCAGGCCTTTATTGACGCTCAAAACGAGTACGGAGTCAATGCCTTGCTATTGTATGCGATGGCTTGTCACGAAAGTAACTATGGTACTTCGCCTATCGCTTTAAACTACAATAACCTTTTTGGTTGGAATGCGGTTGACTCAGATCCTGGCAATGCTTCATATTACAGTAGCGTTGAAGCCTGTATCGACCAGCATGCGGGACGTAATCTAAAAGGCTATCTCGATCTGACGGACTATCGTTTCTTTGGTTCGCATCTTGGCAATAAAGGTTCTGGCTTTAATGTAAAATATGCCAGCGACCCATATTGGGGAATGGGTATTGCCTCCCTTGCTTATCAAATCGATAAATTCGCCAACGATTATGATGGGACCTTAAGTGATTATGGAAGCTATGATCTAGCAATCGTTGACAAAGGTACAGCTTTTCTAGACAGTCCCTCAAGCTCTGGCAAAACCTATGACACAGCCTTATTTGGTGTCAGCTCTTATTTCACGACCCTTACTGTTATTCCTCTTGAAGTAAGCGGTAATTATGTTAAAGTCCAGTTCACAAGTCCTATCATCAATTCGAAAGTCGACACATCAAGCACGATGAATAGTTATGATTTCAGTGCCAGTGTAGCCTATGTTGATTCTAGCAAGCTGCATATGATCAATGGTGCAGATATGAGTGATAATAATCAGGATGATTCTACTGATAGCAGACAGGTCATGTCGATTAGCGATATGACGCTTGATGCCGATGGCAAACTAAAAGTTGCAGGAACAGCCTTTATGTCACATTATAACTATTCAGATAGTTCTAAGATCTCGCATGAGCTCATGATTTATTCATTAGAAGATAATCAGGTTGTTGAATCATATTCATTAAATACTCTTGATTCAAATGGCATATCTTTAAATGACGGGTTTGAGTATGATTACGTCAATTTTGAGGGCACCATCGACCTAGCCGATCTTCCTTATGGAAATTATATTATGAAGGTCAAAGTTTCCAATGGCGATAATGTTCATGAGATTCAAGTAGCTACGACTAGCCTTAAGTATCATGGCCAATACCAAGTATCTGGCAATGATTCTTATCTGTTGCATATCAATCAACAATATCGGTCACGAATAGAGATCAGCAAGACAGCACCTTTATTTGATTATGATAGTGTTAATAAGCCATCTAAGCTTAATTCTTTATTATCGATCAATACGCTCGGCATCGAAAACAACACTATGGTTCTTGAAGGTATCGGTTATATGTTATTCACGGACTTTGGTAAAGAAAACAATGTTTCATTCAGCTTTTATTTAGTCTCGAACGATGGTCAAAAATATGAATTTACTAATCAAGAAGTAACAAATTATTTAGACTATACAGATATCTTAAAAACCGGATATGATTTAAGTGACGTATGTTATAACACGAGTATTGATTTATCTAACATAGAAGATGGAACATATTATATTGCGGCCGAAATAAGGACGAATCAATATTATGATGTAGTCTATCTGGTTGATAGACAGCAACGTGATTATGATGCAGTGAATATTGCCGGTAAGACGATGCAACTTGATACGTCAAATGACCGTGATCGGGTCGTATTATATGTAGAGTAGGAGTTTTAGATGAATAAATTAAAGAAGATTTTTAAAGCGATCGTACAAGATAAAATGATCTTAGCCTTATGCGCATTATTGTTAGTAATCTTAGTAGTGATTGCTGGTATGGGAATTTATAGTTTAGTAGGAAATTTGCGTATCAAAGCAGAGGATTTCAGCGCTTTAAAGGAAGATGAAGTTGTTGCATGGTATGAAGATAAGTTTGGATCACGTGATGGATTGACGATTCAAAGAGAATACAGTGAAGAGGTAGAATTAGATTTTGTTATCTCGCAGGATCCTCAAGCTGGTGAAGTAATCAGCGATGGTTTAACGATCGTTATCTCGAATGGAGCAGATCCAGAGGTTGAATTTGAACTACCTGATTTTGTAAAAGAGGGTTATACAAAAGAAGAGATCGAAAAATATTTTAGCGATAATAAGTTCTTGGATGTAACTTATGAGTACGAAGTCTCGGATGAGCCAAAGGATACAGTTATTGATGTCAGTGTTTCTGGTACTGTTAAAAGAGGTGACCCGATTGTCGTTACAGTCTCGGCTGGTGATGATCTAAGTGTGATCGAGGCTGAAGTTCCCGATCTTACTACTTATACAGAAGCTAATGCGAAGGCCTGGGCCAGTTCCAACGCTATCAATTTAGATATAGAGTATGTTTTTGACGAAAGCGCGAAGGGGACAATTTTGTCGCAAGATACCGCAAAAGGAACTATCGTTCATGGTGGTGATACGATCAAGATCACCGTTTCTCAAGGCGAGGGTGTAAGCTTACCCAACGTCGTCGGTCAAAGCCGTAATAGCGCGCGTAATACATTAAATCAGGAAGGTTTGAAAGTTTCGATTAAAGAAGCTTACTCTTCTAGCGTTAAAGAAGGTAATGTTATCTCGATGTCGCCCCGTTCTGGGACAAGAGTAGTCGAGGGTTCTACGGTTACCTTGACCATCTCTTTGGGCCCGGATCCATCAACGATCTATGTTGATATTGATGAAAGTTATGTTGGTAAAAGTGTTAGTTCTTTTAATTCCTATATCAAAAATCTTGGCTTTCTGAATGAACCAACCAGAAGCGGTAGCTATTATAGTGATAGTGTTGATGAAGGGAAGATCTTATCTCATACGACTGGTTCAAAGAGTCTAACTAGCAAAATCACATATGAATTATCATTAGGAAGCTATTCTTTGAATGCTTCTGATTTTAATGGTCTATCTCAAAGAGCTGCACAAAGCGTTATTGATGATGCCAACAGCCGGCGTGCCAATGTATCTTTAAAGGTTAACCGTGATCCAAGCCAAGAATATACCGGAACTCTAAGTGCATGTAGTGTAAGCGGAAAGACTGTAACATGTACGTTGGCATCAGGTTCATATATAATGACCGGTTATGACTTGTATATTGACTGGGATAATCCTGTTACGCCAGAAAATACTGCAGCTAATGTCAGAAGAATCCTAGGCAATTTTGAAAATTTAAGTATCGTATATGGCAGCAATCAAGACACAAGTCCAGGTTATATCCTCTCTATTTCTGTTAATGGCAGCACCCAATTCAGTTATGGTATGTATGATATTTCAACAACTAGCATTACAGTGGTGATCGACAATGACTAATCGTGTATTGATGGATGCGGATATGATGTCGCGTTCAATTAAAAGAATTGCGCATGAGATATTGGAACGCAATAAAGGCGCCAATGATCTAGTATTAGTCGGCATCAAATCTAGAGGCGAAGTCTTGGCTAAGAGACTTCACGATCATATTCTAAATATCGAGGGCGTCGATGTCGTTACCTTGAGTATGGATTTTTCGCCTTGGCGTGATGACAAGGAATCAAAAGATTATATCATTCCTCCTACACCTTATGATTTTACCGATAAGATCGTTGTTTTATGTGATGATGTCTTGTATCGGGGAAGGACCGTGCGTTCAGCGATGGACGGGATCATGCACTATGGTCGGGCTAAGATGATTGAACTGGCAATCTTGGTTGATCGTGGACATCGACAGCTACCGATCAAAGCGGATTTTGTCGGAAAGAATATTCCAACAAGCGAAAGCGAAGATATTGCAGTGCATTTTGTGGAATATGACAATATTGATGAAGTCATCATTAATCGTAAGGAAGAAGCGTATTGAAACTTAATACGCTTTTTATATTATTTTGCGATATAATAATCGTAGCCATGTAGGGAGGTATTTATGGCTAAAACATTTATGTCCATGGATGGTAATAATGCTGTAGCGCATTGCGCGTATGCATTTACTGAAGTAGCTGGTATTTATCCGATTACTCCATCATCACCCATGGCCGAAGTAATTGATTCTTGGGCTTCGCAAGGGCGCAAGAATGTTTTTGGTGAAGTAGTTAAAGTCGTTGAAATGCAATCCGAAGGTGGTGCAGCTGGTGCTGTTCACGGTGCATTGCAAGGCGGAGCTTTAGCTTCAACTTTTACTGCTTCTCAGGGTCTATTACTAATGATCCCCAACATCTATAAGATGGCTGGTGAATTATTACCTGGCGTTATCCATGTTGCAGCCCGTGCTCTTGCCGGACGTGCTCTTTCTATTTTTGGTGATCACCAAGATATCTACGCTTGCCGTCAAACTGGTGCTTGTATGTTGGCTTCACATTCAGTTCAAGAATGTATGGATCTAGCTGGTGTAGCTCACTTAGCAGCAATTGAGGGTTCTTTACCATTCATTCACTTCTTCGATGGTTTCCGCACTTCTCACGAGATTCAAAAGGTAGAAGTAATGGATGAAGAGTTCTTAAAGAGCTTATTAGACATGGATGCAGTAGCACGCTTTAAGGCCCATGCTCTGAATCCACATACAAATCCTGTTGTCCGCGGCGGCGCTGAAAACGATGATATCTATTTCCCAGCTCGCGAGGCTCAAAACAAGTACTATGATGCGATTCCTGATATCGTCAACAAGTACATGCAAAAGATCTCTGAACATACTGGTCGTGATTATGCGCCATTTACATATTATGGTGCTGAAGATGCAGAACGCATTATCATCGCGATGGGTTCAGTCACTGAGACGATTAAAGAGACTATTGATACTTTAGTTGCACGCGGTGAAAAAGTCGGTCTTGTCAAAGTCCACTTATATCGTCCATTCTCGGTAAAATACTTAAAGGCAGTCTTGCCTGCAAGCGTCAAGAAGATTGCGGTCTTGGATCGTACTAAGGAATCTGGTGCGCGTGAGCCATTGTATCTTGATGTCATAAATGCTTTAAGAGATACAGATTACAAGATCATCGGCGGTCGTTATGGCTTAAGTTCTCGTGATACAGCTCCAAATCAAATTAAGGCTGTTTATGATGAACTAAACAAAGATGACATGAAGGAAGAATTCACGATCGGTGTCAATGATGATGTTACACACTTAAGTCTTGACTTAGATCCAAACTTCCACAATGAGGCTGATTATACTACTTGTCTGTTCTATGGTTTAGGTAGTGATGGTACAGTTTCTGCCAATAAGTCATCTATCAAGATCATCGGCGATAATACTGAACAATATGCCCAAGCTTATTTCCAATATGACTCGAAAAAAGCCGGCGGTGTCACTCGTTCACACTTACGCTTTGGTCCATCGCCCATCCGTTCAACTTACTATATCGACAATGCTGACTTTGTATCTTGCTCGCTTGATGCATACTGCTTCAAGTATGATATGGTCCGCAACTTAAAAGATGGTGGTACTTTCTTATTAAATACGACTTTCTCTAAGGACGAGATCGAAAAGCATCTGCCAAACAGAATGTTAGCAGGTCTTGCTAAGAAGCATGCCAAATTCTATATTATCGATGCTACAGAGATTGCGGCTCGCATCGGTATGGGACGTCGGACAAATACGATCTTACAATCTGCTTTCTTTGCGCTCAATGAACAGATCATGCCATATGATAAGGCTGTTGAGCTCATGAAATACATGGCGAAGAAGTCTTATTCGAAAAAAGGTGATGAGATCGTTCAGTTAAACTATAAAGCGATCGACGAAGGCAAGGGCGGTATCGTCGAGATCGAAGTTAAGCCTGAATGGGCCGATCTTCCCTATGATACAGCACGTAAGACGACTGGCGATGAATACTTTGATGTCCATGTCGAGGGTATCAACTCGCTTGAAGGTTATGACTTACCGGTTTCTAATTTCACCAAGTGGAACTTAGAAGATGGATCTTTACGCAATAATGTAGCATATAACGAAAAACGGACGATAGCTGTTCAAGTTCCAAGCTGGAATCCTGACAACTGTATCCAATGTGGTTTCTGTAGTTTCGTATGTCCGCATGCTACGATCAGACCATTCTTATTAACTGATGAAGAAGTAGCAAATGCTCCAGTCGAATTCAAGACGATCCCAGCTATGGGCAAGGGAGTAGAAAACCTCAAATACCGCATTCAAGTTTCACCTGCTAACTGTGTGGGTTGTGGCTTATGTGTTACTGAATGTCCTGGAAAGGGTGGCAACAAGGCTCTTACGATGGTCGACATCAACACCAAGCTTGATCAAGAACCTCTAGCTGACTACTTATTCAAACATACTGAATACAAGACTGAGTACTTCCCCAAGACAACTGTTAAGGGTTCGCAGTTCTTAATGCCTTACTTTGAAGTTTCTGGGGCTTGCCCGGGTTGTGGTGAAACACCATACTACAAGTTAGCTTCACAATTATTCGGTAAGGATATGTTGGTTGCTAATGCGACTGGTTGTTCAATGATCTATTGTTCTAGCACGCCTTCTTCACCATTTGTCAATGATGAGAACGGTAACGGTGTCGCTTGGGCCAACTCGCTATTTGAAGATAATGCTGAATATGGTTTCGGTATGGCTATTGCCCAAAACTATAAACAAGCACGTATCTTAAAGATCATGGAAGAAAATCTCGATGGCGATTGCCACGATGTCTTCGAAAAATACATCAAAGCTCATAACGACAACGATCGTGAAGCACAACGCGCCTTAAAGGATGAAGTTGTTAAGGTTGTCAAGGCTTCAAGCAATGAAGCTGTCAAAGAACTGCTCGACTACGAGAGAGATCTTGTATCTAAGTCGGTCTGGATCGTCGGTGGTGACGGCTGGGCTTACGATATTGGTTACGGAGGCTTAGACCATGTCTTAGCTAATGATATGAATGTCAATGTCTTAGTCTTAGATACTGAAGTCTACTCTAATACCGGTGGTCAATCATCCAAGTCTTCACAAGCTGCTTCTATTGCGAAATTCGCTGCAGGTGGTAAGGCTACAGCTAAGAAAGACCTGGGCCAGATCGCTATGGCTTATGGTCATGTCTATGTTGCTTCAGTTTCAATGGGTGCTAATCGTCAACAGACTTTAAATGCCTTCATGGAAGCTGAAAGCTACAATGGTCCATCACTTATCATTGCTTACTCGCCATGCGCCGAACATGGTATCAAGGGTGGTTTAAGCAATCATCAAGCCGTTGAAAAGAATGCTGTTGAATGTGGCTATGTAACACTTTACCGCTACGATCCACGCAAAGAACATCCGCTCACAGTTGATTCGAAAGAACCAAATTGGGACAAGTTCGAAAGCTTCTTATTAAACGAAAACCGTTATGCTCAACTTGTTAAGTTAAAGGGTAAAGAAAAAGCTGAAGAAGCCTTTGCTAAGACAAAATCTGATGCCCAAAAACGTTACAAGCGCTTAATGGCTTTAAAGAACATGGACTAATATCCAATCTAACAATTCAATCAAAAAAAGACACATCATTCAAGCGATGTGTCTTTTAAATATTCTTTCCAGTATTTGTTTACTTCGGCGATAGAAAAATTAATGATATCATCAAATTTTACGTATTTTAAAATGTAATAGATCAATTGTGTTCCTAAATAGTAGCCGATATCACCATAACCTCGATAATCACACCAATCGCCAAAGTAACGGTTTTTAGCGCTTTGAGCATCGCGGGCAAAGTCGTTTTTGATCTGAGCTATATTCTTTTCTGCAAACGATAACCATCCGTTTTTGTCTTGGTGATAAAAGTATCTGTCGTCCACGATCTTTTGTTCAAAGACCATCGCGATCCCCTCGGTGAATAATTGCCATATCATTTCATCTGATTTTGAATCAAAGTCTTGTTCTAAAATGCCGAATTGTTTTTGATAGACATGGCCGAGCTCGTGATATAAAAGACCGATCATGTCTTTTTTACGGTTCCAGCCTAATTCTATGATCTTTTCAATACCTAATAAGACATAATCGGTATCATTAAATGATGTGACCCAGCCTGCGCCGTTACAAAGACCGAGATAGAGGATGATGGTGCAAGTTAGTTCCTTATGGAAGATCGCAGCGATCTTATGGTTTAAATCTTTAACGATCACATGAAAGTGCTGCCGTATTTCTTGTTGTAAGGCTTTTTCTCTTAAGGCTCTATCAATGATCGGCAGGCAATCGTTTTTAAAATCATAGTTTGCTATGTCCTGATAGATCATATCAAAACTATTTGGTATTAGCTCATTGATGTATCTTTCATATATCGCTATGTCAAAAGCGTTCTGAAAATACTTTTCTAGAGTTAAAGTGGCATCGATTACTTGCATAGCCTAATTATAATAAACTTCCTCGGTTTGAGGAAGTTTATGAATTCAAGGCTTTAAGGATCGCTTTTTTGGAAACTGAAGTAGTTGAGCTTAAATCGAGATCCTGTTCCTTGGTAGAGACATGTTTTTTCTTGATGGTCTGTTTATTCTTATAGACCTCAAAGATCTCATCGCCCAATTCCAAGTGTACCTTGGATTTTGAGTGATTGACCAGAGTGTAGAATTCTTGAAGCAGTTCTTGGCTGGTAGCCTGACTTTTGACAAGATCACTCATATCAACACCTAACGGTTCAGCAATAACTGGTGCCTCGACTTCCGGCGTCTTGATCGTTTCTTCGACCACAGAAGCTTTTACTAAGGCAGGGTTTGGCATACTTGGTACTGTTTCGCTGACCGTCTTTTCTCTTGCAGGCTTAACTGCCTTCGGGCGTCTTTTTATTTTGATCTTGATTGGATTTTTCTTATTGAGTAAGAGATAAATAATGACACCGCCGCCAATTAGAAAGATCGTCGCCCCGGCGATATAGACTATCTGCATGGTAGTCAAGCCTGGGATCTTAGCTCTGATGATGATTTGTCTTAGATCGTTATCAACAAGATTAAAGACTACAGTGTTGTTTTGGATGATGCCGCCGCTGCTTGATAAAATCTCGCCAGGCATCGTAAAGATATATTGCAGTTCAAGACCCATATCTTCTAAAGCCTTTAAAGCTTCTGCACTGGTGAGGTTTTCATCACTGCCACTGGGGTTCATGGAGATCCACAAGTTTTCGATCGAGGTGTTGTTGAGGGTAAACAGAATTTCCCGGTTTCCTTCATCGACACTGATCGATACGGGGCCATCTTCACTTGGCAAGGCTTTTTTACGGGAAATCTGATAGCCGGTATACTGGATACCATCACGCATCGTTTCAACTGGGGTTGTGGTGACATCGCCACCAATGTACAGGTTTTGTCTTAAAGTGATAAGAGCTTCTTCTAAATCGATGTCTTGTAATTCGGCGATCGATGAGGGGATCAAAAAGGTCACATCAAGTGAGTATTCGCCATCTTCATATATCTGATAATCGCCGTTGATTTTGGCGCAACCGGTCATAACGATCAAAAGGATGGCACTAAAGATCATAATGACTTTTTTCTTAAGATTTCTTTTAAGCATAGCTTAATTATAACTTCTTATACATAATACGGTCAAATTGGGATTGCTTTTTACTTTGTTTCATACCTCCTTCTATCGCTTTTGGGGGTGATTAAATATAACTGTTTTAATAGCGTAAAAATGCTAGAATAAGAAGGTGAAAAAGAAGAAAGTTTTAAGGAAGGAAATCAAGGCGGCTTTAAGCTTATTGACGGCGATGCTCGTTATTGTTATTTCCTTATATTTGTTTTTACCTAGCAAGGCTGCTGCCAGTGATCTTTTTGACGGCCGCCAATGCATGGAATTTGATCTTGATCTATCTTCAAAATATTACCTCTTATCAAAGGATTACCATGGCGAAAACTATATTATGTATGGTAGGGGGATCGATGAAAGAATCTACCCAGCTTCATTGACCAAGCTAATGACCATGGTGGTCGCCCTCGATCATATCGAAGATCCAAGCGAGAGAATAGTTGCAACCTACGAAGATATGGAGGGCTTGCTTGAGGCCAATGCTTCAATTTTGGGGGTATGGGCTGGAAATGAAATCTCTTTAGATACGGCATTTTATGGTCTCATTCTTCCTTCGGGCGCCGATTGTGCCAATATCCTTAAAAGATATGTCGAAGACAAGACAGGACAAGATTTTATTGATCTTATGAATCAAAAAGCGCGTGAGCTGGGCATGGATAATACACATTTCGCTAATGTCAGCGGTCTTTTTGACGAAGCGAATTATGCGACATTAGAAGATCTCAATAAGCTTATGCAATATATATTGGCTGATGAAAGAGCTCTTAATTATGTTACGACCTGGGTGAAAGAACAAGACGGTTACGATATCGAAATGACCATGAATAAATATCGTGATCTGTTACAAAACGAATATGCTGAAGTCATAGGCGGCAAGACTGGTTATATTCCAGAATCGCTTTTGAATTATGCCTGTTTTATTCAAGAAGGGGATGAAATAGCGATACTTATCATCAGCGGAGCTGAAATGATGAGTGATGACGGCTATCCGGGTCATGTACATGATGTCAAGCTTATTCTTGATACATATTTTGATGGAGTGTAAAATGGAATCATGAAAGCATATGTAATAGGCGGAGCCAATCTTGATATATTTGCTAAAAGCGAAAGAGAATTGATCCTGTATGATTCTAATATCGCTCATTTTAAATTGAGTTTTGGCGGTGTTGGGCGCAATATAGCAGAAAATCTCGTCTATCTGATCGATAATGTCGAACTAGTTACGCGTTTTGCCAAAGACCATTTTGCCAAGATCTTGTATGATGATTGCCTTTTAAAGGGCATCAAGTTAGATCACGCTTTGAAGAGCGAAGATTTTGCTACTTCGATGTATATCGCTATATTAGATGCCAATAATGATATGCAGTTAGGCTTAAATGATATGGGCATCATTGAAACATTAAAATATGATGACATTGCCTTTTTAAAGGATATAATTAAAGATGATGACCTCCTGGTTATCGATACTAATCTCGCTTCAAAGACTTTGACAATGATTTTAGATGAATTTAAGGGCTTCAAGGTCGTTGATGCGATCAGCGTCAATAAGGTTGCAAGATTAAAAGGTAACTTAGCAAAGATCGATCTTTTAAAATGCAACAAGTTTGAGGTGGAAAGTTTATTTGAAGTACAGCTTAATGATCTAGCAATTTTAAAAAAGATTCTCAAAGATACTGCTGTGCCAAAAGAATTAGTCATCACCGACAAAGAAGGAGCTTTTGTCTATCGTGAAGGTCATCTTTATACTTTTAGGCAGAAAGACCTCGTGGATCAGGTTGTAAATGCTACCGGAGCCGGTGACGCCTTTATCGCGATCTATGCGTATTGTCGCAAAGAACAAATGAGTATAAGCAAGAGTGTTAAATTAGCTTTGTCAGCTTCACGCTTGACGATCAAAAGTCCATCCAGCGTTGTCTATAAGGACCGATCGATGTTAGAAAAGGAAGCTTCAAAGTTTGAATTAATAGAAGGAGAGATTTAAGATGTATATTCGTGTAAGTGAAAGAGTTCAAAAAGCTTTGGATGAGGGAAGAGGAGTCATTGCCTTGGAGTCAACGATCATCTCGCATGGCATGCCCTATCCCCGTAATGTCGAAACAGCCCTCAACGTGGAGAAGATCATTCGCGATATGGGATGCGAGGCCGCAACGATCGGTATTATTGACGGCGTCGGCGTTATCGGCATGAGCGAAGAGGAGATCGAAGAATTCGGCAAGCGCAAAGGCATCCTTAAGGTCTCAAGACGCGATTTGCCAGTAGTCATGGCTAATAAGTTATGGGGTGCTACGACGGTTGCTACAACGATGATCTTGGCGCATATGGCTGGCATCAAACTATTTGTCACCGGTGGAATCGGTGGGGTCCACAAGGGAGCTACCAAAACCTTTGATATCTCAGCTGACCTAGAAGAATTAGCCAATACCGATGTCACAGTCATCTGTGCAGGAGCTAAGGCTATCTTGGATCTTGGTTTGACCCTGGAATACCTTGAGACCAAGGGCGTACCGGTCTTAGGCTATCAAACTAAGGAACTACCAGCTTTCTATACACGCCGTTCCGGCTTTGCGGTTGATTATGAATTGAAGGACGCCAAAGAAGCTGCAATGATCATTAAGACCAAGAAAGAAATGGGCTTAAAGGGTGGGATCCTTATCACAAATCCGATCCCTGAAGAATACTCACTCGATGAAAAGGAGATGAACGAGGCGATCGCTAAGGCCTTGGAAGAAGCGGAAAAGGACGGCATCAAAGGCAAGGATGTGACGCCTTATCTCTTAGCGAAAGTCAAGGATCTCACTGGTGGGGATTCTTTAGAGTCCAATATCGAGCTTGTTTATAATAATGCTCGGGTTGGCGCACTTATTGCTAATGAGTTGACCAAGTTATGAGAAGAAGTGAAGTCTGTTTAAATGCTTTAAATAGGCGCGGAGTCTATCTTGAGGATCTTGTCGAATGTGCTCGCTTCTTGCATGGGCCGTATGAAGATATCAAAGATACGACGATCGCAGCCGTTCTTATTGATATTCTCGATAAAAGAGAAGTAGAGAATGCCTTGCTTTGTGCGATCGAAATGGATGAGCTTTGTGAAAAAGACCAGTATAGCGATAAATCGTTGCAGGAAAGAGTCTTGCACGATGATGGCTTGTTTGGGGTCGATGAAGTTTTGGCCTATGGCATCTGCAATATTTATGGCTCGATCGCTTTGACCAATTTCGGTTATATCGATAAGATCAAACCAGGGATCATCGGTAAGCTCAATGAAAAAAAGGAAGGGGTCTGTAATACCTTCTTAGATGATATCGTAGGGGCAATCGCTGCTTCGGCAGCTAGTAGGATGGCACATGAAAAAGGAAGTTAATGATATCGTAAATAAAGACGACCTCATCAAGTGCTTTAAGATCTTGGGGGTCGAAAGTTCGATGGTCGTTTTGGCTCATGTGGCGATGTCGAAGATCGGCTATATCGTCGGAGGAGCCCAAACCTTTAATGATGCGCTCTTAGAGGTCTTGGACTACAATGGGACGCTGATCATGCCTATGCAGATGTCCGAAAATTCCGAGCCAGCCTATTTCAAAGCGCCACGCATCAAGATCAAGGATTATCAAAAATATCGCGAGTCCTATCCTGATTTTGATGAACATTTATCCGAGACGCGCGGTATGTCAAAGGTCGTCGATAATTTAAGAAGAAGAGAGCGTTCTATTTCTTCAAGGCATCCATCTTGTGCTTTTGTCGGCGTAGGCAAGTATGCCAAGATCATCTTAGATGAACAAAAGCTTGATTTTGCTTTAGATGACAAGTCGCCTTTAGGTCGTCTATATGATCTTCGATCCTATACACTTTTATGCGGGGTCGACTATGACAATATGACAGCCTTGCACCTGGCGGAATATCGTGCAAAGGCCCGGCCGGTCATCTTAAACGGCGCCAGTTTTGAAGGAAAATGGCAAAAGTATCTGGATCTCGATCTGGATTCAAACGACGGTGCCTTTATGGCGATCGGCAAACGCCTAGAAGACAAGGGGCTTGTGAAATCCTATTGTTATAATGGTCTTAGTTTTAAATTAGTGCGCAATGATATTGCGATTGATGAAGGGGTTAATTATTTTAAAAGTTTATGATCAAAATGTGTGTTGGTACCTTAGGTACATCCAGTATTTGCGAAACATTGATCAAGGCCTTTCAAAAGGCGGAGATTGAAGTGGGAGCTTGTTATTCCAGAAGCCTGGAAAAGGCGAAAGGTCTATGTGCAAAATATGATATCGCCAAGGCTTATGATAATTATGATGCCTTGTTGAGCGACGAGGGGATCAATACGATCTATATTGCCTTACCCAATTCTTTACATTACAGCTATGCTAAAAAAGCTCTTCTTAGAAATAAACATGTTATCTTAGAAAAGCCTTTTGTCTTAAAATATGAAGAAGCTAAGGAATTAAAAGATATCGCCTATAAACAAAAGCGCTATCTTTTTGAGGCTGTTACCAGCATTCATCAAAACAACATCAAAAAGCTCAAGGAAATGATCAAGGAAGTCGCACCCTTGCACCTGGCGCAGTTTTCTTATTCTAAGGTCTCGCGCAATTACGAAAAGTTCAAAGCAGGGGAGCTGCCCAATAATTTTAATTATGAGATGGGTGGCGGCGCTCTTTATGATTTGGGTGTCTACAATATCCATATGGCTTATTGTCTTTTTGGCAAGCCCGATCAAATGGCATATGTACAAAATACAATACGCGGTTGTGATTGCTCGGGAGTAGCGACTTTGAAATACAAGGATGGTCTGGTGGTCTCATGTTTGGCTGGCAAGGATGTCTTTGCGGCAAACGGGATCGTCCTGATGGGGGAAAAGGGCTATATCCAGACGATTGATGTGCCATCAAAACCAACTCGTTTCATCATTGAAAAAAAGGACTTCCACAAGGAAAGTCCGGCGGAGCTGACCAATCCCTATGTCGTCATGTTAAAAGTGTTTAAAAAGATCATGGAGAATGAAGATTATGATCAGCATAAGCAACTTTTGGAACATAGCTTAGAGGTTATGAAGATTATGACCTTCCTAGATGAACATCGTCGCTGATCCGATCATTTAATAAGACTTCTAACTTTTTAAAGACTGATACAGTTTTATCATCAAAACGTCCAAGCTTTGGGGAATCAACATCTAAGACGCCCCAGAGCTTTTCTTTTTGATAAAGCGGTAAGACTAATTCGCTGCTAGAAGCTGTATCACAGGCGATATGGCCTTTAAAGGCATGCACGTCATTGACGATCGTGATCTTTGCGTCATTTACAGCTTTGGCGCAAACTCCGTGGTCTAGTTTTAAATGGGTACAAGCTACTTTGCCATTAAAAGGCCCTAAAACGAGTTCTTCATTTTGAAGGCGATAAAAACCGACCCAATTGAGGTCTGGGATTTCATAATAAATAAGGGCGCTAAAATTGCCTAAGGCGGCGATCAGATCGTTTTCACTCAAAAGCGCTGCTGCTTGTTTTAGTAAGATTTTCATATCTAAATCTTAACATGTTATTGCAAGTTAGGGAAAAGCAGTTATAATTTGAATGAACAGGGGTGCTTATTAAAAGCTGAGATATACCCTTTGACCTGATCTAGGTAATGCTAGCGTAGGGAGTTTTATTTCCTTGCGCCTTAGAAATGAGGTGTTTTTATTTTGAAAACTAGAGATTTGGTTTATGTGGCCATTTATGTGGCCTTAGCTTTAGCGCTTGATTATTTTAAAGAGATGCTGCCTTTTTTAAACATGCCGCAAGGCGGGAGTGTCAACATCGCCCTTATTCCCGTTGTTTTGGCCTCCTTCCATCTAGGTTGGCTTAAAGGCCTGGCTGTAGCGGCATTATGGTGGCTTATCAGCTCCTTAATGGGACTTAACAGTTCATTTGTTAATGTTATCCAGTATCTTCTGGATTACATTATTCCTAGCTTAGTAATAGGTCTAGCAGCGATCTTTTATAAGAAGCATACGGTGCTGGAATTAGAGTTAGGTATTTTCTTGACGATGCTTGTCAGGACCTTATCGATCCTTATATCGGGCGTCTATTACTGGCCTGATGGGGTCGCAGCCGGTTCTTGGCCGGCATGGCTTGCATCATTTAGTTACAATCTGCCATACTCGATTGCGACTTGTGTGATGCTCATGATCGTGATACCGCTTATCATGAGTCGCCTTAAACCTCAACTTGAAGGAAAATAGTTCAATTTTAACTCGCAAATGGGTATAATAGCTAAAGTATGGAAAAGGAATTAGCTATTGGCGAGAGTGTCTTTGTTCAATCTTATAAACATGATGGCAAGCTCCATCGCACCTGGTCTAAAGGTCTTGTGATCGATATACAACCCCATACCTTAGTGGTAGTTACCGATCATACCTGGGTCGTGGAAAGTGATGGACGCAAATGGCTTACTAAAGAGCCAGCCATCTGTTTTTTCTTTGACGATCGCTTTTTTAATGTCATATCAATGGTACGCAAAAACGGTATCTATTATTATTGCAATATTGCTTCACCTTCTTTGTACGATGGCGAAGCGATCAAAAATATTGATTATGATCTCGATTTAAAGGTCTATCCCGATATGTCGTATATTGTTTTGGACGAAAACGAATATGAAGAACATGCCAAAAAGATGCAATATCCTATGGAATTGAAAGAAATACTGGAAAGGTCTTTGGACGATCTCATCGAGATGGTCGAAAGGGGTGAAAAGCCTTTTGATTTTGACTATATCAACGACTATCTCTTCAAGTATTTTAAAGACCAGCTCGCCTTAAAAGAAAAATAAAATGGGATAAATCTGCAGGCCGAACTAAAAGCAAGGCCTGTTTTTTCTTTTGAAACCGTTTACTTTCAACTTTGACCTTGAACTTTTGATAACGAGAGCTTATTATATGTACATCAATAGACGTCATATAATGCTTCAATATGGGAAGCAGTTTCTACATCTGGCCGTAAATCAGATACTATGACAAACCTGTTTGTTTGTCATTGATGACTATTGATAAAGAAACAGGAGGAAAAAATGTTAGCGAAATTCTTTAAGTTTTCTGAAAAGAAGACCACTTTTGGCATTGAACTCATCGCTGGTCTAACGACCTTTATGACAATGGCTTACGTCTTGGTCGTTCAGCCATCAGCAATGACGGGCGCTGAAGCTGTGCTGTTTGACATCAATGGGGTCGCAATTTCTAAAGAAGCGATCCTTATTTTGACGGCGCTCGTGTCAGGTGTCATCACGATCTTTATGGCTCTTTATGCCAACATGCCTTTCGCCTTATCGACAGGTATGGGATCTAATTTCCTTTTAGGTGCGATGGTCCAATCGGGCGAGTTGAGTTTTGCCCAGATGATGGGTATTATCCTTATTTCAGGTATTATCTTTGTCCTATTGACTATCTTTGGGATCCGTGATCTCATCGTCAGGATGATTCCTAAGAATATTAAGATCGCTATCTCAGCTTGTATCGGTTTTTTCATCGCTTACTTAGGTTTGGATAATGCTGGAATTTGTGATTTTTCAGCCGGTCTAGCCATGGGCGATTTTACTTCGACCCCCGTTATCCTAGCGATCTTTGGCCTTCTACTCATTGCAGCCTTAGAAGCATATAAGGTCAAGGGATCGATTCTTATCGGGATCGTCGCTGTAACGATCTTAGCCGTTCCTTTTGGTATTACTTCGCTTCCTGAGACGATTATGGCTGTTCCATCTTTTGATACAGTCTCACCGCTTATCTTTAATTTCGATATAACGACGATCTGGACCGCCGAGGGTCTGATCCTTATCTTTGTTGCTTTCTTTGGTGATTTCTTCTCGACATTGGGCACCGTCTTAGGTGTTGCCAATAAAGCGGGCATGTTAGATGAAAAAGGTGATCTTCCAGGAATCGAGAAACCTTTCCTGGTCGATGCGATCGGTACCTGTACAGGTGCACTATTTGGTTGTACGACTATCACGACCTTTGTTGAATCGACTTCTGGAGTTGAAGCCGGCGGCAGAACTGGTATGACGGCTTTGGTAGTCGGTGTTGCCTTTATCATCATGATGTTTTTTGCTCCGCTAGTTTTGATGATCCCCAATTGTGCAACTGGTCCAGCGCTCATCTTTGTTGGTTTCTTGATGATCTCGGGCTTAAAGGATGTTGATTTCAGTGATTTTACCGAGAGCTTTGGAGCTTTTGTTATGATAATCTTTGGGACCTTCATGGCTAGCATTGCCGCTGGTATTGCCGCTGGTATCTTAGCTCATATCTTTATCAAGGTTGTTACTTTGCGCTTTAAGGATGTTCATCCCGCGATGTATATCCTGGCGATTCCTTTACTTTTATATTTTATTGTCGGTTAGGAGAATATTATGCGTCTTAAATATAAATCTCGTAAAAATCTGATCAATGCGGCGATGGGTCGTTTACAGAATGATCTGGTCATTAAAAATGCCAAGGTTGTCAATGTCATCAACGGTGAGATCAAGGAAGCCGATGTCTATGTTACCGATGGCTTTATCACCCATGTCGCCTATGAACCTTGTGATCTCAAGGCGAAAGAGGTCTATGATGCAAAGGGCAAGTATTTAGCACCGGGGCTTGTCGATTCTCATGTCCATATCGAATCCAGCATGATGACCCCTTATAACTTCGCCAAGGTCGTCGTCCCTTGGGGCACGACCACTGTCATAACCGATCCTCATGAGATCGGCAATGTGATGGGCAAAGAAGGCGTCAAGTATATGCATGAAGCCGGCAATAACTTACCTATGCGCCAATTTATCGACATTCCTTCAAGCATACCCAGTGTTAAGGGAGGCTTGGAAAATGCCAATGCGACCTTTTATAAAGAAGAGATCGCCGAACTAGCTAAACTTGAAAGAGTTATCGGTCTTGCAGAAGTCATGGACTATTTAGCTGTCATCAATGCCGAAGATTGGATGATGGATATTATCGAGACCGCCTTGGATAATGATCTTTATCTTCAAGGCCATGCTCCATTTTTAAGCGGCCAAGCCTTGAGCGCTTATTTGTGCGGTGGGCCTAATACCGACCATGAGACAAGAGATGTCAATGAAGCCTATGAGAAGTTTAGAAACGGCATGCGGATCGATGCCCGTTCATCTTCGATCTGCAAAAATATCAAAGAGATTTTAGACGGCATTAAAGGAACACGCTATCTTGATAATCTAAGTTTCTGTACGGATGATCGAGAAGCCGATGATATACTAAAGAACGGTCAATTAAACGATGTCTTAAATGAGGCTATCGAATGGGGCATGGATCCCATCGATGTCTTAAAGTCGGCAACGATCAATGCTGCCAGAGAGGCTAATATTGATAAGTTAGGTCTGATCGCTCCGGGATATGTGGCTGATATTATCTTGCTCGAGGATCTAAGACATATCGATCCTGTTGCTGTCTTCTTTGAAGGGAAGCTCGTAGCTAAGGACCACGAGTTATTAGCAAAGATCGAAGTAAGAGATTTTGAAGAAGAAAAGATCAATTCCGTCAATTTGCCAGAAAACTTAAGCGAAGATGATTTAAGGATCAAAGCTCCCATTCAAAACGGTAAGATCAAAGTCAATGTCATGGCCTTTGATACCTTAGATGGATCTAGTACTCATCTTGAGGTCCATGAACTAACAGTCAAAGATCATGAATTAGTTTTACCGGAAGATTTTGCTTTTGTAGCTGTCATCAACCGCTACGGTTTAAACAATATCGCTCTCCATGTCGTCAAGCATTTCGGCTTAAAACGCGGCGCTTTAGCTTCTACTGTCTCGCATGATTCTCACAATCTTACGATCGTCTACCTCGACCCCAAGGATGCTTATCGCTGTGTCCTCAATATCAAGGAGGCTAAGGGCGGCATGTCGGCCGTAGTAAACGGCAAGACTATCTATACGCTGAGTTTGCCTTTAGCGGGTCTCATGAGCTTAAAAGAAGCGCAGGACTTATCCCTAGAAGCCGAAAAGATGAAAGAGGCCAATCGCCAAGTCGGTCTTGATTATCTAGAAAATCCACTTTTAAGAATCGTTACCTTAGCTCTACCTGTCATTCCTGATGTCAAAATGTCGGATATGGGCTTAGTAGACGTCAACAAAAAGGTCTTTGTGCCATTATTTGGTGAATAAGGAATCAGTTAACAGAAGTAAGAGGATGTCAGCGATCGACATCCTTTTTATCATAGCTAAATAGTTTTAAAAAACGATCGACAAAACCATAGAATACGATCAAATTCCATGCTAGAATAATTCCATGCACTTTGTGATAGAAGGATTAAAGAAAACTTATGATCAAAAGCTCGTCTTAGATGACGTCGACTTTAGCTTTGAAAGCGGAAAGATATACGCTCTGCTTGGAAGAAATGGGGCGGGCAAGACGACTTTATTTAACTGTATCAACGATGATGTTGAAACAGATGCGGGGGAATTCTACTTTCTCAATGGTCAAAAGAATGCTATTAAACCCCTTGATATCGGCTATGTCTTATCAACGCCGGAGGTACCGGAATTTTTAACAGCCTACGAGTTTTTAAAATTCTTTTTAGATATCAATAAGGACCGGATCGAAGATCTGAAAACGATCGAAGAATACTTAGATATGATCAATCTGGCCAAGGATGATCATCACAAACTCATGAAGTATTTTTCGCATGGGATGAAAAATAAGATGCAGATGCTCGTGAATATCATCGCCAGACCCAAGTTATTACTTTTGGATGAACCTTTAACTTCTCTTGACGTTGTAGTGGCGGAAGAGATGAAAGAGCTTTTAAGGACGATCAAAAAGGATCGCATCATCATTCTTTCCACCCATATTTTAGATTTGGCTCTGGATCTCAGCGATGAGATCGTCTTGTTGCACAACAAGAAATTATCTTCGATTAAAAAAGATGATCTTGGCGATGAAAAGATGAAGGATGAGATTATCAAGACCCTTAGGAGTCAGGAATGAAAAAGACTTTAAAGCTCTGCCTAGATCTCAAGGTGGCCTATGGCATCAATATGGTCTTTGATCTATTAAAAAAGCTCCCTTTGATCGGTAAACACTTGCCTTTAAATCTGTATAGCTCTTATAAACTTAAAAACTTTTGTGCGCTGATCGCTATTATCTTTGAATTTGTCAGCATCTTTTTAGGGAAGTTTCTTTATTATTTGTGCTTTTTCTATTTGCCGCTTAATTTATATCACAGCGATCTAGGGGCGACTTTTTTACATATTTTCTTATTGCTGACCTTGATTGGTCTTTTGAGCAATACGGCCCTTTTCAGCCCTGACAAAGAAGCCTATTATGCAATCGTCGATTTAAATGTCGATGCTAGAGAATATATCTTAACTAATTTTTGCTACAAGCTTTTAAAGATGGGCTTAGGCTATCTTGTCTTATTTATCATAGTAGGTTATATCTACGGCCTAAATGCCTTTTATGTTATTGTCATGATCCTTGGTGTGACAAGTCTTAAGATCATGATGGCCTATTTTAAACTTTATTATTATGATTCTAAAATAATGTCGTTTATAAATAAGACAGGCTTTTACTTCATTTTATTATTATTGGCTTTAGCATATCTTGGTCCGATAAGCACCAAGGTCATGCCTAATCTTTTAGTGCTCATCGTCTTTTCATTTGCCATTTTATTTGTCTATCCCTTTATCCAAAAAATCTCTTCTTATAAACACTATCGCCTTTTTGCCAAACGCGAATTGAATAAGTTTATGAATGGGCAGAACCAACTTAAGGGTCTTAGCAAATTCTTAAGCGAGAAAAGGATCAGCGATGATGCATCGATCAGCTCGAATAAAAGCGGTTTGGCTTATTTGAACGAGCTTTTTATAAAACGTCACCGCTCACTTTTATATACCACCAGCAAAAGACAGAGTATCGTCTCTTTAGGTATCTTTTTAGCGCTGATAGTTTGTGCTTTGGTCATCAATGAAGATCTGGATGGATTGCGTTCAATGATCCTTTCATATCTTTCCTATTTTGTCTTTATTATGTATATCTTGAATCGCGGGAGTGAGTTTACCAAGTGTTTATTTATGAACTGCGATCATTCTCTTTTATCTTATGCCTTTTATAAAGAACCAGCTAATTTGTTAAAGCTTTTTCGCTTACGGCTTGTCGAGCTCATTAAAGTCAATCTTCCCCCAGCACTGTCGATCAGTTTTGGTTTGAGCGCCTTGCTTGGGGTGAGCGGAGAAAGAGAACCGATTAATTATCTCATTATCTTTCTGGTGATCATCATGCTAAGCATTTTCTTTTCGATCCATCATCTCGTCTTGTATTACCTGTTACAGCCATATAATCTTGAAGGTGTCAAAAGTATCGCCTTTTCTGTTGTTTCATTTATCAGCTATCTATTGGCCTTGATCTTTATGTATCTGCGCCTTCCAAATCTTATATTCGGCATCTGCACGATCGTTTTCTGTCTTGTGTATAGTTTATTGTCGTTTTATCTGGTCTATCGCTTTGGCGCCAAGACCTTTAAATTGCGCAATTAAAAAGCGCTTTTAGCGCTTATCGAAAGCTAATTCCTTATACCATACACGGCTTTCTTGATGCCATGCGCTTTCGCTGTGGGTATGATTGGGATAAAGGTGCATATATAGTTTGGCGCGATCGAGAATTGCTCGCTGGATCGCCAAAAGCTGCTTGGTATAATTGACAAGAGCGCCCTTGGAATGCACTTCTTTAGATCCATAGCTCAAGTAGATCGCCGTCTCTTTGACGATGCGAGCATTTTTGATATCGTGCAAGAGCTGTTTTTCGACATGATAGATGTAAGGCGAAAGAGCCAGACCCTTTGAGAAGATATCGGAGTGGATCGTCGAACCATATAAGGCCATAAGACCGCCCATCGAACTTCCGCCGATCGCTGTATGTTTACGATCGCTTAATGTTGGATATTTTTGATCGATATAGGGCTTTAGCTCATCGATGATCCAGTTAAATAATTCTTTGCCGCTGGCTTCAACTCTTCCCCAATTCGGATCATAGAAACTGTATGGTGAGAATTCGCAAAGTCTTAAATTACCTTCATGATTGCATTCAAGGCCGACGATCATATAAGTCGGCTTTTTTTGATCAAAGAATTCTTTTAAGCCCCAGGATGTACCATAGGTCGCATCTTCGTCAAAGAATAAATTATGTCCGTCAAACATATAGAGCACGCCCAAACGCTCGTTATCCTTTAAATTATCGGGAAGATAAATGTGAAGATTACGCTTGGCGTGATCATAGATCGAGATCTCGATTTCCTCCTTAATGATCATATTTTACTCCAAGAAGAAATTGACAAAATAGGCGATCTGCGTGCGCCACCAAGGCCAGTCGTGGTTGACGTCATAGCCCCAATAATCACACCAGGCAGGAACACCTAGATCTTCAAAGGCGGCCTGAACAATCCTTGTATCGGCGATACTTTCATCTTCCCATGCTCCCTGACCCACGCAAACGACGATCTTACTTTGGCGGTAGAGATCAAGGTAAGGGTGATCTTTAGGCATATTGGGCAAATACTCGGTGATCGAGTTTTGATAGATGAGGGGATGAATATAGTTTGGGAAGAAATAGGAGGCGTGATAAACGCCGCTTAGGGCAACAACTCCCTTGAAAAGATCCGGTCTTCGTAAAAAGAAGTTGAGGGCATGTGTTGCACCCATTGAACAGCCGGTCGTATAAACCTCATCATCTCTGCCTGATGACTCATAGTGGATCTTCAAAAGATAGGGGTAGAATTCGTCACAAATATAGTGGTAATAAGATTCTTGCCGATTGATGCGCATGTCATAATCCTGACCTTCTAAGCTCCAGGATTCAGCATCGATCGAGTCGACACAAAACAGCTGGATCTGGCCGTTGTTGATCTGGCGCGCCAAGGCATCGACCATTCCGAAATTTTCATAATCAAAAAAACGCCCGTTTTGTGCTGGAAAGACAACAAAAACTTTTCCAGCGTGACCATAGACCTTGAATTCCATGTCTCTGTTCAAGGCGTAAGAAAAATGTTTATAGTAGGTTACCTGCATCGATCTTTTCTCCTGTCATCATTTCTAAGAAGGGGCGGATCTCCTCTTCTTTTTTTGTGCGTATTACGATCATATAGTCGCCCATCGCATCGGCAATTCCTCTTGGAACCGCCTGATCCATAACGATCTGATCGCGATATTTTTTTCTAACTTCTTCAAGATCATCTTTATACTTATGATCAAAGCGGCGAGCGGCATAGACGCTGTAATAACGCTTTTGGCTAGAGTCAATATCCGTTGAATCTTTGACGACCATATCCGCCCATATGCGATAGACGTCGATATCGGCTGCATAGTTCATCATATCAAGGGTATATCCCCCAGGCGGACGCATATTGACTTCCAAACCAATGATATCACCTTTTTTTGCTAAACCATCAATATCTTTGCGGGCAACAAAAAATTCCAGGTGAAAGAAACGGGAGCGGGCCGGGAAAGCCTTTACTACAGCACGGCCGGCCTTTTTAAGATCGGCGGGGATCTTTTTTCTAGACCAATAGATGCAATCGAGCTCTTCGTTGACAATGTTCATGACTTGGCGTGGGAAACAGTGGCTTGTCTCATACAAGATATCGCCTTTAGAATCACAGATCCCATCATAACTGACAAGATCGCCATCGATGAATTCTTCCATGATCATCGGGTGGTCAAACTTTTGTTCAAGGAAAAGCGCCAGCTCTTCGTCATTTGTGATCTTATGAGTACTTGAGGCGCCCATCCCATCATCAGGTTTGACGACTACCGGATAGCCAACTTTCTTGATGAACGCTCTCACTCCTTTTTCATCGTCAACTAAATGATAGCGAGCTGTTTTGACGCCGGCTTTTTGGTAGCACTCCTTCATCATTGACTTGTAACGAATATACTTGATCTGATCTAGTTTGTTACCTGAGTTGATATTAAAGTCTTCTCTGAGATGGGCGTCTAACATCAGCCAATACTCGTTATTTGATTCGACAAAGTCGATCCGCCCATGTTTAGCAATAAGATCGGCAACGCTTCGATAGACACTTTCGTAATCTTCAAGATTTGGAATATAGCGATAGTCATCTAGATGTGCCTTAAGATCATCGTTCAAGCCCTCGTAAGGCGCATCGCCAATAGCTAGAACCGTGACATCTCTTTCCTTTAAAGCACGCGCAAAATTATAAAAATTAAGCGGGAAATTAGGTGATACCAATAGTACATTCATAGATTTACCCCCTATTAACACTTTTCCATTATAGCACCAGCATGGAAAGCGTTTTCACAAAATTGACACAAAATGAAAGTTTTCTTTTCTTAAATGAAAATATTTTCAGATATTGAATTTAAATCTTAAAACTCTTATCATAGATTAGTAACTAAAAGAGGGGTTTATTATGGCTTATAACTTTCAAGAAATCGAAAAGAAATGGCAACAATTTTGGGAAGAAAACGAGACATTTAAGACAGATGTCTATGATTTTTCCAAGCCGAAATATTATGTCTTAGACATGTTTCCATATCCAAGCGGCGTGGGCTTACACGCCGGGCACCCCGAGGGCTATACAGCGACTGATATCGTAGCCCGCAAAAAGCGGATGGAGGGTTATAATGTCTTACATCCCATGGGCTATGATGCCTTTGGTTTGCCAGCGGAACAATACGCCATTCAAACCGGCAATCATCCCGAGGGCTTTACTAAAGCTAATATCACTACTTTTACCAAGCAATTAAAGGCCTTAGGCTTTTCTTATGATTGGTCTAAAGAAGTTGTTACTTCCGATCCGGAATATTATAAATGGACTCAATGGATCTTTATCGAACTGTATAAGGCGGGATTAGCTAAGTGTGTCGAGATGCCAGTCAACTGGTGTGAAGAATTAGGAACTGTCTTGGCAAACGATGAAGTTATTGACGGCAAATCAGAACGCGGGGGCTATCCGGTCGTTCGTAAAAACATGCGCCAATGGATTATCGATATCCCCAAGTATGCCGAAAGGCTTTTGGCAAATCTTGATGAACTCGATTGGCCTGAGAGCACCAAGGAAATCCAACGCAATTGGATCGGCAAGTCAACAGGAGCTCAGGTAACTTTTAAGGTCTTAGATCATGACGCATCCTTTGTGGTCTATACTACCCGTCCTGATACGCTTTTTGGCGCCACTTATTGTGTCCTGTCACCCGAACATCCTTTGATCGACAAGATCGTCAGCGAAGAACAAAAAGCGGCAGTTAAAGCTTATCAGAAAGAATGTGCAGCTAAGTCAGAATTAGAGCGGACAGAGCTCAATAAAGACAAGACTGGAGTCTTTGTCGGGGCTTATGCAGTCAATCCTGTCAACGACAAAGCGATCCCGATCTATATCTCAGATTATGTCTTAATGAGTTATGGGACGGGGGCAATCATGGCGGTTCCGGCCCATGATGAAAGAGATTACGCCTTCGCCAAGAAGTTTGATATTCCGATCATTGAGGTCTTAAAGGGTGGAGATATTACCAAAGAAGCCTTTGTGGGCGATGGCATTCATATTAATTCGGCTTTCTTGGATGGCCTTAATAAAGAAGAAGCGATCCAGAAGATGATCGAGTGGTTAAAAGAAAAAGGGCTAGGTGAACCGCATACCAACTACCGCTTAAGAGAATGGATCTTTGCGCGTCAAAGATATTGGGGCGAGCCCATTCCTGTCATTCACTATGATGATGGCACGATCGGGGTCTTAGACGAAAAGGATCTTCCTTTGATCTTACCGATGCTAGATGACTATGGCCCATCTAAAACAGGAGCGCCTTTAGACAAGGCTACGGATTGGGTCAATGTGACTTACCACAATAAAAAAGGCAAACGCGAAACTTCCACAATGCCAGGCAGTGCTGGTTCCAGCTGGTATTTTTTAAGATACATCGATCCTCATAACGAAGATCGTTTTGCGGACTACGAACTTTTGAAACATTGGTTGCCGGTCGATCTCTATGTGGGAGGACCATAACACGCTGTCGGCCATTTATTATATTCGCGGATGTGGAATAATTTCTTATACGATAGAGGTTTGGTCCCATATCAAGAACCATTCAAGCGTCTTGTTCATCAAGGCTATATTCTAGGCTCAAATGGTATCAAGATGGGCAAACGTTATCCGGAATATGTTGTCAATCCTAATGATATCGTTCGCGATTATGGGGCAGATGCCTTAAGGGTTTACGAGATGTTTATGGGACCACTTGAAGCCGATAAGCCTTGGTCCACTCAAGGGATCGAGGGTACTAAACGCTGGCTTGATCGCGTTTGGCGTCTGTTTATCGAGCTGCCCGAGTATCTAAGTGATGAAAATGATCATAGTCTTGACTATGTCTACAATTATACGGTTAAGAAGGTTTCAAATGATATCGATAGTCTTAATCTCAATACTGCTATCGCGCAGATGATGATCTTTATCAACGAGTGCTATAAGACCAAGAAAGTATACCGGGAGTATGCGATCGATTTTGTTCAAATGTTTTCTTGTTTCGCACCGCATTTAGGCAATGAGATCTATGAGCGTCTAACTGGTAAGACAGATCTGGCATATCGTCCTTGGCCCAGTTTTGATGAAGAAAAGATCAAACTTGATGAAACGGAGATCGTTGTACAGATCAACGGGAAGGTTCGTGCAAAATTCATGGCTCAAAGCGGACTTGATGACGATAAGTTATACGAGTTGGCTTTAGCACAAGAGAATATTCAAAAATATTTAGCCGGACAGACGATCAAAAAACATTTTGTGATCAAATCCAAGATCATCAATATTGTCATCTAGTTTATGATCAAAGGGATTATTTTCGATCTTGACGGCCTTTTAGTCGATACCGAAAAGATGTCTTTAAGTATTTATCAAGAATTATTGGCGCCTTATAATCGCCAGCTCGATCACGATGAATACGTAAGACTGTTTTGCGGCAAGACGGAAAAAGCTAACATTGCTTATATGATCGCGAATTATGACTTGCCTTGGTCACAGGACGAGGGAATTAAGTTAGTCGCCCAAAAAGAAGAAGAATATATTAAAAGAGGGATCGATCTAAAAAAGGGAGCCAAGGAGCTTTTGTGTTATCTTAAACAAAACGGCTATAAGATCGCCCTGGCATCATCGAGTACTAAAGAACGAGCTTTCTCTCTTTTAAGACAGCAGGGGATCTTAGCGTTTTTTGATACATTTGTTTTAGCAGAAGATGTTAGCAATTCGAAACCTGACCCTGAGGTATTTTTAAAAGCGCTAGCAAAATTAAAGCTGACAAATGAGGAAGCATTAGTTTTGGAAGATAGTGAAAATGGGGTTTTAGCTGGTCACAGGGCTAAGATTAAAGTTTTGTGCATACCTGACATGAAACTGCCGGCTAAAGACATCTTAACTTTAGCGACAAAGACTTATTCGACGCTTTTAGATGTCATCGATTATTTAGAAGAGAATAATAACTGAAGAGGTCTTATGAAAAAGGCACTGGTATTAGGCTCTCCTGGAGCGGGTAAATCAACCTTTTCCTTAAAGTTGGCCAAGTTATCTAAACTGCCGCTTTACCATTTAGATCTTTTATATTGGAACAAAGATAAGACGACTGTTTCGCGGGAAGTTTTAATAAAGCGCATCAAAGCGATCTTAGAAAGAGATAGTTGGATCATCGACGGCAATTATTTACATACGATGGACTTGCGCTTGAAAGAGGCCGACACTATCTTTTTCTTAGACATACCAAAAGAAGAGTGTCTTGAAGGCGTTAGAAAGCGCCTTGGCAAGAAAAGAGTCGATATGCCCTGGATCGAAGAAGAATTAGATCCAGAATTCATGGATTACATCAAGGGTTTCGATACAGGACCGATTTATGATATTTTAAATAAATCTCCTGATAAAAAAATCTATATTTTTAAGTCGCATCAAGAAGCTGATAACTATATCAACAATTATTCAAACGCTTTATTATGATCGATGTACATTGAAAAGAATAAAGGACAAAGTTTACTGGTGTGGCTGATATAAGTTAATATGTTGGAAAAATATGGTTATGAACTATAATGTTGATATTTTGGTAGCTGGTTGCAATACTTCTTGCCTGCATTGTTATGTTGATGGCGGCAGAGCTAAGATTATGGAATTTGAAGATTTTAAAACTTGTCTTGATAAGCTTCAAAAGGTTTTTGAAGTGTTGAAAGATAAAATCAGTTTTACTTTAGACAACGAACTCTATAATCACCCACAATGCTTGGAAATCTTGGAATATGTGAAAGATCATGCTAAAAATAACTATTTTCATCATGGTTCGACAAGCGGTATTGCCATTATGAGTCAGAGCCGGAAAACCAAGATCCTCAAGGTTTTAAAGGATAACGGATGGTTAGAGGCAAGTCTTGCGATCCACGGGTCATATAAAACGCATGATGTGATTGTTTCTAAAAACGGAGCGCTGACTTCCTTGATAGAAGCCGCCAATTTCTTAAAAGATAATGGTCTGGAAGTCTGGATCTCTTTAATTTTCAATAAGGAAATGTTGAAAGAGTTGGATGATATATCAAAGATCTTGCAAGGGATCAAATACGATCATATCTTGCCAGTTATATGTGACTACCTGCCATTACCAAGACTTAGAAAGTATCAAAGAATCAGGTGTGATAAAGATGATTATCAAAAGATCATTCCCTTTTTAAAAGCGCAAGGAGTCGATACTGAAGATTTAGAAGAAAAAGTAGCATCTTTTAATGAAGTAAATATTATGAGATGTCTTGATTATTCCATGGTCCAAAAAGAGCTTTTGTCTAATGATGCTGCTTTCTTCCATATCGATCATAAACTGGATTTTTATTTGGGGAATACGGGATCCAGCCTAGGCTATATAGGCAATATTAGAAAACTCAGCACGGATGAAATATTGCAAGCTATCAAATCCAGTAAGGATAATTATTATGAAAGTACCAAGATCCATTATGCAGATATTTTGAAGGCGGTAAAGGAAAGACACTATCGTTTGTCGCGATATAATTATGTTTATCCCAACTTGATAGCTGGCATAATGGCTATGATCGATAACTTTAAAGGAGATATTATATGCTAGCATGGAAAAGTGTTAAAAAGATTGACGGGCATATCCATCTCATTCCCGACGAAGTTCATAAGGCCAACTCCGAGGCGCAGGATGTTTTTTCTAAAGCGAAATTAAGATCTTATCTTGAAATCATGGACCGTTATAATATTGAAAAGGCAGTAATCATGCCTTTCAATGATCCGGCCTTGTTGTCCATGCAATTCGAGATTTCAAAGGGGCATGAAAATCTGTGGAAGATCCTAAAAGAATATCCTGACCGGTTTTATGTCTTTGCTGATATAGATCCATCAAACAAGCCGGAAAAGAGTTTGGATCTGATCAAAGAGGCAATGGAGAATTACGCCTTTAGCGGGATCAAATTTCATCCTGCAAATTCCGCTATTCCAATCGACAGCAATTACAATGATTTGCTCTTTGAATACGCCTGGGAAAAGAAGATCGGCATCGCTATCCATGCCTACCCTAATACAAAAAATGATCTATGCGCCGTTTCGAGGATCCGAAGGGTCTTAAGCAAGTATCCAAAACTCAAGGTGATGGTTTCACATATGGGCTTTTTGGAGTTTGAAGGGCTCTTAGATCTAGATTGCTATGTTGATATCTCGGCTGTTTTGCCCGATTATGTCAAGCACTTTGGTTTAAAAAAGACCAATGAAATATTAAGGAGCTTTAGCGTCGATCGCTTGATTTTTGCTAGCGATTGGCCATGTAGCAGGATTATAGATTCTGAAGAAATATATGATGAATATTATAAAATATTAGATTTTTGCCAGTTTTCTGATCAGGAGATCCACAAGATCGCCTATCAGAATATATTGAATTTTTTAATGGAGAGTTAAACATGAATTATCAAAAGCAGAATTCCAAGATCATTGATGCTTGGTGTAAAGATGGATGGAAATGGGGTCAAATGATCGATCATGAGACCTTTATGAGAGCTTCAAAAGGGGATTGGGAAGTTTATCTGACCCCGACTAAATTCGTTCCTAAGGCCTGGTTTGGCGATCTAAAGGATAAAAAGATTTTAGGTCTGGCCAGTGGCGGCGGGCAGCAGATGGCAATCTTTAGTGCCTTAGGGGCAAAATGCACGCTTTTAGATTATTCCAGGGAACAATGCGACAGCGATCGTCTTGTTGCTGAAAGAGAAGGTTATACGATTGAAGTATACGAAGAAGATATGACCAAGCCTTTCCCTTTTGGCGATAACAGTTTCGATCTTATTTTTCATCCTATTTCTAATTGTTATGTAAAGGAAGTTGTTCCCATTTTCAAAGAGTGCTATCGCGTTTTAAAAAAAGGTGGGGTCTTGTTAGGGGGCTATGATCAGGCATTCAATTATCTTTTTGACGATGACGGCCATATCATTTACGATCTACCTTTCGACCCTCTTAGCAATCAAAGACATTATGAAGATTCCCTCAAAAATGACTGGGGTATCGCTTTTTCACATACTTTAGAAGAAAATATCGGCGGTCAATTAAAGGCGGGCTTTAGGATAAGTGATCTATATGAAGATACTAGCGGCGAGGGTTTTTTACATGATCACCATGTCGCGTCTTTTATGGCGATCAAAAGTATCAAGGAGTAAAAATGCCCAA
>CALVCF010000004.1 GCA_944325935.1 uncultured Erysipelotrichaceae bacterium
AGGAATCTGTTTTAAAAGAGAACACACATCTAAGACCACACACTCAATTTACTTTGAAAAACGGAATTAAGCTTCTGCTTTTCATAATGCCTTAGATCTGTATTACAAGAAAATAGTATCATCAATAGTTCATAATATAAATAGTTAAAATGCATTTTAAAATAATAAAACTGCATTTATATCAGAGAAATTACTTTCGCGATCTAGAACCGGAATTTAGTTTGGAAAGATACCAGATTCTTGAAATAGCCTATTTATTGCGCTAAAATTGTGCACGTTAGAGGTGAATTATGACTATTAGAACACGTTTTGCGCCAAGTCCCACCGGTTATATGCATATCGGCAATCTGAGGACTGCGCTATATGCTTATTTAGTAGCAAAAAAAGATCCAGCAGGCGTCTTTATCTTGCGGATCGAAGATACGGATCAGGGGCGCTTGATACAAGGAGCGACCGATATCATTTATGATACCCTTAAAGAATGTGGGCTTAAACATGATGAGGGACCAGATGTCGGAGGCGAGTACGGGCCTTATATCCAATCAGAAAGAATGAAACTGGGCTTATACAAAGAATATGCCATGAAGCTTGTGGATAGCGGACATGCCCATATTTGTTTCTGCAAAGAAGAAGACATTGAAGCTCAAAAAGAAGTGGCAGAAGCCAAAGGCGAGTCTTTTATCTATCGCGATCCTTGTAAGAAATTGAGCAAAGAAGAGATCCAAAAAAGAATCGCAGCAGGCGAAGAATATGTCATCAGGCAAACAATCGACCCCAATGGCAAAACTTCCTTTGACGATGAAGTCTATGGCACGATCAGTGTCGATAACGAAACCCTTGATGAGATGATCTTATTGAAGTCAGATGGCTATCCCACCTACAATTTTGCCAACGTTATCGATGACCATCTCATGGGCATTACCGATGTTGTACGCGGGAACGAGTATTTATCCAGTACCCCGAAATACAATCTCATCTATCAAGCCTTTGGCTGGAATATTCCCCGCTATATCCACTGTCCGCCTGTCATGAAGGATGAGACACATAAATTGTCGAAAAGAAATGGCGACGCTTCTTTTAATGATCTAGTTTTAAAGGGATATCTGCCTGAAGCTATATTGAACTATATCGCCCTTTTAGGTTGGTCGCCCAGCGAAGAAAGAGAGATTTATTCTCTTCCTGAGTTGATCGAGGCCTTTGACGTCAAAAGGATCAATACCTCTGGTGCCATCTTCGATATCGAAAAACTGCACTGGATGAACGGAGTTTATTTAAGACAGATGGATATGGACCGCTATCTAGAATTGATCACGCCCTTTGTTAAAACAAGTGTCCATAAAGACTACGATCTGCATAAAATCGCCCATATTCTAAAAGAGAGAGTCTCGCTTTTAAACGATATTCCAGAGATGCTCGATTTTCTAGATGAATTGCCGCCTTATACCATCGATCTTTTCACCAACAAAAAGATGAAGACAAGTCCTGAGCTTGCTAAAAAATCTTTGATTGAAGCCAAGAAATACTTAGAAACAGTCTCCGATTGGCAAAGCGAGACCTTACACGATGGCTTATTGAACTTGGCTAAGGAATTAGAGATCAAAAATGGCCAGCTTTTGTTCCCTTTGCGAGTCGCCTTAAGCGGTAAATCTTTCACACCGGGAGGAGCGATCGAATTAGCCGATATCTTTGGCAAAGAAGAAAGTTTAAGACGTCTTGATATAGCACTTGATAAACTAAACGAGGCTTAAGCCTCCTTCAGACTGTTGACAAATAGTTCCTAACATTGTCATACAGTCTTTTATTTTGTGTTGTTATTTATATGTGATAAGTCATTCCTTTAAACCCGAATACATACTAAGAATACGAGCATAAAATAGACTAATTCGATCTATTTTTTGTCAACAGTCTGAAAGCCAGGAGGTGATCCTGGCTTTATTAACGATGCTGATATTATTTATCAATAACTACTTTTTTCGCTTTAGGAGATAATATTTAATAATCATCGAGATAATTACTAAAACGGCGACAATCTCTTCTAAATACATCTCGAAGCGGAACTTGTTTAGATAACCATCTTTTACATACCAAGTAGCCCACTCTGCTAAGCGCGCTCCGTTAATTATGGCGATAATCTCAAAAGCTAAAAGCCCTAAGTCAAAAATGATGGCCCAGCCAAATGATAGCTTCTTTTTGATGTAAAGCCAAAAGACCGCAATCATCAAAGCCAAAATTACAAGATCGTCAAGAAATAAATGATGAATGATTATGTCTTCCAAAACGACAGTTATGCTATCAAAAGAATTTTCCATGAAAATTTAATTACACTTACTTAATACAAACCCAACATATCCCTTATCTGGTGTCGATGGTTCCAAGTCACACGTTGGCCCACTAAGAGTAGTCCAAGCGAAATTATAGTAACTAACACTATCAAAACAATTGTCTTATATCATTTTTTCATTTATTCCCCTTTCTCTAGCTATATTAACTAGCCCTAAAAAGCTATCTTATGTTTTATGATATTTTATAGTTGGATGTAAATTGAAAACATAAAAACCCTAGATAGATCCAACTATCCAACAATACCATTTTTGTACCGAGAAGGGATGTAACTTAACATGATGCGCACCTATTCTTTCTTTAATAACATTAAAACATTAATATAGCTATTTATCAACAGTCTGAAACGAAGCTTAAACCTCGTTTTTTAATTGAGAAATTCTCGAAAGTTTTCTTTCTTTCGGAATAAGAAAGAAATAAAACAAGCACAGATTATGATCAGAAAAATGACTGCTAACACCAATACATAGTCATTTAAGCTAATATTGACGACATTATAGCGTGACAGTTCATAAAGCTCATCATAAGAGCCAAGTTCCCCTGTTGCGATCCTTTGAAGATTATTTTGTGTCTTAATACTTTGGGCGAACATAAATTCAATAACCCGCGAGACTAGTGTAATGTTCACAAGATAGGCCAAACTTGTCATCAAAAAGGCAATCAAAGTATTTTCAAAAACAAACTGTAACAGTTCACGCTTCTTTTTTTCGCCAAGGGCCCTTCTTATCATCATTTCTTTTTGACGGGCATTTAATAAGTAAAGCAAACTTATAACTAACATAACCACACTAAAGGCGACCGCCAGCATGATCGAAGAATCAAGGTTGGCTTTTAGGGCGTAAAAGGGTTCAAGAATCTTATCGATATCACCTTTTTTAGAGTCATCCTTGAAGGTCAATGCCCCGCCAAGGCGAATATCGCCCATCTTAGCGAACTCTTCATCAAAGATCTTGGTAGCTTCTTCTTTAAAACGTTCAGCTAAAGGAATATTATCGATCGTAAAAAGAGCTTTTGTATACTTGATCGAATTAAGATCGACCGTAACATAAGGCGTTTCAAAACTGCTTTCACCATTTTCAAACGCCTCAAGGCGATATTGCTCTATTAGTTCTTCATCTGGATATGAATCATAGGCATCCTGTAAGGCTGTGGCATATAACTTTGTAAAATCATTAAGTGCAATAAAAGATGAAGACAGGTAAGGCGAAATATTTAAATCGTTGTCGACGAAGTTTGGATCATAGGTCCCGACGACCTCAACCGGGTATGTACCAAGTAATTTCCATTCTTGTTCGCCTCTAAAACTAGACTGGAAATAAAGATTGAAATTAAAACGATCGCCTACTCTGACTGGTCTTGAAATACCATCGCTTTCGATGTATTGGAGATACTCAGCAACTAAGATATGATTTGTGTTTAAATCACTTTCTTCTAAAGTTCTGCCGTTTGTAATATAGGGACTGAGTTTTGTAGCTTGTTCAAGTGCGATTCCCACCCCATGCGAATAGACCGGATCATTAGAATCCTCGATTATCGTTTGGGCATTAATGATCTTATCTTGATCAAAATAGACTGAATAAGAAGTGCTGAGCGCTACTTCTTTGACTCCCTCGATCTGTTCGATCTTTTCCAAAGCAAGTTGTGTTGCTGCGATCGAATCATAGTATTTTCTACTCATATAGGCATTGGAAATATCCCCTTCTGCCGCAAAAACTGTACCAGTCAAACTATATTGAGCTGGCGAAGCCAGTGCCATATTGTTGTAGAGGGTCTCTTGAGACGATCTGACGCTCAATGATGTAAACATGACCAAAGCCATGACAAAGACGATCAAGCTGGTAAAAATGAGCTTTAAAGGATTGCGCAAAAGATACTTAAATCCATATTTTATTACCTTCATAATACTACTCCTTTTCACCCATTAAGAGGATATTTTTGGGATCGAGTCTCTTCAGCTTGAAATAAGAAATAACAAAGGCAAAAAGAGCGATCGATAACCACATCAAGATAAGAAAAAGGTAATCGTTAATTCCGAAATCGATCATAAACTTTTTCACTAATACTCCTTGACCGCTATTATCATAAAAATTGACATTATATTCACCACTTAGGATCTTCATAATCTGATAAGAAAATTCATTTTCGGCATAATTTTTGGAAAAGATGCTTGAAACGATAATAGCTCCCGTCATCGGCAGGATTGAAACGATGATAAATTCCAGCAATAAAGCCAGCTGTAATTTCGATTTTTTAGCACCCAGGGCATTTAAGATACCGATTTCTTTTTGCGCATTGTTGAGATTAAAGATATTAAGCAAGACTAAGGTCAAAAGAGAAAGGATGATCAAAAGGAAATTAAGTATGCTGAAGATAGTACTATTAGATTCGGACATAGTAATGGCATCGACATAGGTGTCAAGTGAAGAGACATAGGTATAGGGAAGATCCAGACTGTTCTTGTTTAGCTCCTGAAGTCGGGGAGTGAGCTCTTCTAAAAGCGATGTCATCATATTGCGATCGGCAACATTGATCATAAAGGGATCATAGGCAACAAGCTCGCCAGCAGATGTAAAGTCATCGATATAGTTAAAGTTATCATCTTTAAATGTTTCAAGATCACAAGCGATCTGTTCAAGAGTAGTCATAGGAACATATACGTAGTGATCCAAGTTTTTTATAAGTTGATAGTATGGCGAGTCATATTGATCAACAAACCCATCATGCAGTCCGATGATCTCAAAATCATAACTGAGACTGTGGTCTTTGGCATAGAAAGTATAAGTAAAATGGTCCCCGATCTCTACTTCTTTGATACCTTCGCTTGTAGCGAAATAACTAAAGTTTGGAACGATCGCTTTATAGCTGACGGCATTTAATTCATCTTGCGAAAAATTGCGCCCTTCAACAATCGATGAGGAATGGTTTTTAAGTTCAGTAAATTCACTTTGATCAATACCGATCAGATCAAATTGATATAGATCTTTAATTTCATATGATATTTCAGCATTTGTTTTACCAATCTCATCTAATGCAAGATATTCGTAACGTTTTAAAGACTGTTCTGATGATAGACCGGTGGGAAGCCTGCCATAAAGTACTTCTTCTTTTTTTTCGACATCAGATATAGAATAAAAATTACTTGGAATTGTTGGAAACAAAAGACAAGTGTAGGCATCTGCTTGATCAATATTGTCGCAGCTATAGCCGAGATCGCTTTTAAAATGAGCCTGTAAATTAGCATATTCAACACCATCGAGATCTTTTATATCATTAAAAAGAGTGCGGTATTCTTCTTTCATCTTGTTATAATCTTCAGGATAATAGCCACCCATATAATTATTAACTACACCGCTGATATAAAAGAAGAGGTCTGTATCGTCCTCTATCATCTGCGCCAATTGATTGTTAGCTCTTGTCATCATTTGTGAAATGAATAAAAGAGTCGACAAAACAAAGATAATAGACATCATAATTAAGTTGCGGCGCTTATTGCGAAAAATACGCTTCAATATGTATTTCATGATAAGACTCCATTTATAAGACCAGATCTTCAACTGCGATCTGTTTTAAATCTTTAGCTCTTGGATCGACCTCATAAATTACATCAGAGATCTTCGCAATGTGTTTATTATGAGTGACAACGATAATGCATTTTTGATGATCGTGCGCTAGCTGTTTAAAAAGATTAACGATCTTATCAGAAGTATCGCTATCAAGATTGCCAGTTGGCTCATCGGCTAGGATTATCGGTGGATCGCTCGCTATCGCTCTGGCCAAAGCGATGCGCTGCACTTCGCCTCCTGATAATTTGACGATGGGACGTTTAGTCTTGGATCCATCGATCCCTACACTTTCCAAAAGTTTGATAATCTCACTTTTAGGCTTCTTAACTTTCGCGATATCAAGTGCCAATTCTATGTTCTCCAAAGCGTTTAGATAAGGGATCAAATTATAGTTCTGAAAAACAAAACCGATCGATCTTTGACGATACTTATCCATATCTTGATAAATTGAAGTATCATCTAACAAGACATCTCCACTTTTAGGTTTATCAAGCGCTCCCAACAATGATAACAGGGTCGTTTTCCCGCTGCCTGATTCTCCAATGATCGTATAGAAAGTCGAATCTTCAAATAACGCGTTAAGATCTTTAAAAATATAACGCATTTCATCGCCATCTAGATAGAAATATGTTAGATCTTTGACAACTAATTTCATAAGATGCCCTCCATTGTTGATATTTTTATAGAAGTATAGTTGACATCATAATATAATATATTATATTTTATGTAAAGTTTTTCATTTATGAAAAATATTTTCAATAGAGTAGAGGGAAAATAACTAGTATTTTCGCCCCTCTCATTGCACCGTACGTACGGGTCTCGTATACGGCGCTACATTTATATGTTGATTTACGACTTATCTTAGATAGTACGCAAGGGGATTG
>CALVCF010000005.1 GCA_944325935.1 uncultured Erysipelotrichaceae bacterium
TGATAAAACCTAAGGCATTCGTATTCTCTTCAGGGATAGTCATGCCACCGCCGGTCGCGTTTATCGTAAAACTGTTGGTGTCAACATAAATAGGACGATCCCCTTCCACCAGGTTAGTAATAACATGATCGCCTAAATTCAACACCGTCGGATTAGTTACCGTCACTGTGGTCTCTAGCGTAACATCTGTCAGTAGACTTACTTCACCCCCGACTTCTAATGCTTCTTCTAGCGTTGCATATTCAACACCATTGGCGCTTGCTTCATTGCCATCTGCAAACACAACGCTGGGTGTAACGCCAAAGATTAGCGCAGCTATCAATAAGAAATTGAGCAAGTATCTCTTCATTTTTTAACCTCCTTTTGCTCAAATAAAAATATGGACTGCAAAAAACGATTAATGCAGAACCATATAAAACGAATTGAGCCCGGCTTTAAAAAAAGGAGCTGTAATTCTTGCTTTCTTGTTTGTGTACTTGCTTCGAATTTGTCCAACTATTGATTTCATCGTCAAGCTCTCCTTTTCTCTTTATTTTTATAAAATACCACCATTTAAAAATTAAATAAATACTTGGCGATGAACTAATAGATTTATGCCTCCGGCTTTTTTTAAACTTTTTTTAAAAATAGTCCTTCCTGAAATTTACAAGACAATAGACTCCTACGATCATTCCCGCCAGTTCCGCTGCCGGCAGCGCCAGCCAAAGCCCGGTCTCCTTCCATAATTCAGGCATGATGATAAGAGCTAAGACCTGACATAAGAAGGTGCGGATAAAAGAGATAAGAGCTGAGATCTTGCCATTTGAAAGAGCGGTAAAAAGCGAAGAAGCATAGATCGCCACCCCCATCAAGATAAAGGCTAAGGCATATAAGGGGAAATCGCTTTGCGCTATCATATAGACATTTGAGCCTTTAGGCGTAAAGACGCTGATCACAAAATCACTCGATAATAGACCGATCGCATAGGACGCAATGGAAACGACCAAGACAAAGATCATATTGGAACGATGGATCTTTTTTAACTCCGTTTTATTATCTTCGCCATATTTATAAGAGATGATCGGCGCTACGCCACTGGCATAGCCAAAGAGAATGGCGTTTAAGACAAACTGGAAATACATGACGATCGTGATGGCCGCTACGCCGTCTTCCCCATAAAAGCGCATGAAATTGATATTAAAGAGATAAGTTGAAACGGCCAAGGCAATATTGGTGACCATTTCGCTTGACCCATTGAAACAAGTCTCTACAAGATCCTTTAGATCAAACAATGGCTTAGAAAAGTGTAATGGTATCTTCTTGTTGAAGAAAAAATAGAACAGGCCGATGAAAGCGGGGATCAAGTAGCCAATACCTGTCGCTAAAGCTGCCCCTGTGATACCAAGATTTAGCGGGACCATAAAGACATAATCTAGAACGACATTGGTAATTCCTCCTAAAATGATGGCGGTCAAGCCGATATGCGGTTTGCCAGCAGTCACAAAGAAAGTTTGAAAGCCTACTTCAATAAAATAGAAAGGCGCAAACCACAAAAGAGTGCCTAGATAATCCATGCCCATCGTCAAGAGCTGTGCGCCACTGCCCAAGGCCAAGACGATCTCCTTTAAAAAGATCCGTCCTAAAATTAAAAAGGCTAGGCCTATTAGGAATTCGACTAAAACTAAAAATGTAAAGGTCCCTTTGGCTTGCTCAAGCTTCCCTTCACCCATACGGCGCGCGATAATGGCACTGCCGCCTGCTGCGATCATAATGCCCATCCCAAGTTCGAGATTGATGGCTGGATAGACGATATTGACAGCTGATAGAGCAGATGTTGAGACATAATTAGAGATAAAGATCGCATCGACGATCGAATACAGGGACAGACATAACATCATCACCATATTCGGTAAGGCAAAGCGCAACAGACCTAAGCCATCAAAATTTCTAGCTAAGGGATTTTTTACCATTGGATGTCTTCCTTTGATGAGGTGTCGCTTCTTTCATAACCTACTTCCTTTACTCTTTGAACATATTTTTGATAGGTCTCATTCTTACTGACGATCATAAAAGGCAAGACCTCGATAAAGGCCGCTCTTTTAGTTGGTTCCTGTTTTAAAAAGGTTCCGCGTAAGACATTGAGATATGAAGCGTAGTAGTCATTAAAGATCATTTTAGGACTATGTGCAATCTTATAGAAGGCTGTATAGCTTTGAATTTTGACAAACTTACTGTAGGCATTAAGCACCAGACCAGTAAAATAGCGCAGATAAAAAATCTCCTTCGTGAGTCTTTCTTTGACGCTTGTGTTCTCTTGCGCATTTAAATAAGATGTTTTACCAGAAGTGAGGTTCATAAAATCACTTATGGCTAAGACATCAAAAATAATGTCAGGCCATAAGACTTTTACTTCATGATATTTACCATCATCAGTATTATTCGCTCTTATTTCAAAAACCAGATCGGCGAGATTTCTTTCGATATCGCGATATGACTCATAGGCGCCCTGCCCGCTCATATCTAAGATCGCTCTTTCTAAAGACAAGAGGTCTTGATAATCGCCTTTGATCTTGATACCGGCTAAGTTTTCCGTATTTGTGATCTCTAACATATGTTTACCTCCTTGACACTTGATTTTAACAAAATTGAAGGCAAAATGCGAACTCAAGATATTGACATAGTGTCATTTGAGATTAAGATATTAACTAGGAGGTCGTTCTTATGAAATACAGCAATTACAGTGATTTTGAAAAAGAAAACCATTTTGGTCTAGGTGAAACTAATACCGCTTTTGCTCAATATTTTGTGGGTAATTCTTATCTCAATTTCTTGGCGAAAACTTCAAACGGCATCAGCTTCGCAAATGTCACTTTTGAGCCATCTTGCCGCAATAACTGGCATATCCATCACGCTAAAGAAGGCGGTGGACAGGTTCTCATCTGCACTTGTGGCGAAGGCTGGTATCAAGAAGAGGGCAAGGCCGCCCAAAGCCTCAAGGCAGGCGATATCGTTATCATCCCTGCGGGCGTCAAACACTGGCACGGTGCCAAAAAGGATTCCTGGTTCTCACATATCGCAGTTGAAGTGCCTGGTCTTGAAACTTCCAACGAATGGTTAGAAGCAGTTAGTGATGAAGCATATGGTAAGCTGGGAGACTGATATGGAACAAGACAGAAGTTACTTTGAACGCTTAAAGTATTTCGCTTTTGAAGAAGTCAAAAATCACCCTGAAGTCCAAATTGATGATGAAGACTACCACCTGGCCTTGGTTGCTGTCTTATTGGGCACACAGGGCAAGGAGGCCTTTGAATTATTGCTGCCTTCTTTAATCAAACATCTTGATCCTTATAAAATAAGAGAAGTCATCTATCAAGCCAGTGCTTATTTAGGCTTTGCGAAAGCTTATCCTTTCTTAAAAGCCTTCAATAGCCTAGGCTTAGAACTTGATGATACGATGACGACAAGTCTCAAGGACCGTCTTATCAAAGGCAATGAAGTACAGATAAAGGCGTTTGGCGAAGGGATGCGCGATTCTTATAAACAAGGGCCGATGTCCTATTTCTTAAGCGCCAACTGTTTTGGTGACTACTATACGCGTGAAAGGCTCGATCTTAGACAAAGAGAACTCATTACCCTTTGTTTCCTGTATGCCCAAGGGGCTTGCGAAAGCCAGCTGAAAGCCCATACCCTTGGCAATATCAATGTTGGTAATGACAAAGATTATCTCATCAAAGTCGTCCACAATATGGTACCCTTTGTCGGCTATCCCCGCAGTCTCAATGCGATCACGACAATTAATGCAGCTTAAAGAAGGTGCGTAACACTCAGATAAACAAGCTGAGTCTTAGCATCTTTTTTTATATCCTGAGAATAGAGTAGAGGGAAAATAACTAGTATTTTCGCCCCTCTCATTGCACCGTACGTACGGGTCTCGTATACGGCGCTACATTTATATGTTGATTTACGACTTATCTTAGATAGTACGCAAGGGGATTG
>CALVCF010000006.1 GCA_944325935.1 uncultured Erysipelotrichaceae bacterium
GGAAGGTGACTTCCTGGTGTTTGAGACTACCCATCTGAGCCAGTATGCTATCCTTGGCTCCAACACACCGTTTGAAACCAGTACGGTTCAGGACGGAGAGCTGACCGGCGCGGGCGATCAGTCTTCCGATATAACTATTCCGCAGACCGGAGCCGGCAGCAACATGATGCTGTGGATTGGTCTTCTGGCTGCATCCGGAGCCGGCGTCTATGGCATGACGCTTTACAGCAGAAAGAAAAAGGAACAGAATATATAACATTTTACAGCCGCCATCAGACAGATGGCGGCTGTTTTAGAAGGAAGGTGGGACTATCAAACGAATTGTGATTTTGGAACCATCAGACCAGGATAATGTTGCTTTAGAGGAAATTTCAAAGATTTTGGAGCGTCATCCTGATTTGAAGCTGATTGAAATGGTAGTTGAACCGACATTGATTTTTAACCACCTCATAATGTTAGACGACCATATACCAGCCGGTGCTAAGCTTTACTAAAAAATATTATGAGACGATGACCCCTGAAAACAGTTTCAGGGGTCTTTGATATTAGGTCTTATACCAATTGGATGTCTTGATTGTGCGCTTGTGCCAGCTATGCTAGACTTTAAAAGTGGAAATTAGAAGATATAGAAAAGAAGATTGCAAAGAAATAGTTAAGCTTTTTTATAAAACAGTGCATCGTGTTTGTTGTAATGATTATAGTAAAGAAGAATTAGACGCCTGGGCTCCTTTAAAGCTGGATCTGGAAAAATGGAATACAGCGCTTTTAAAAAATTACAGTCTTGTGGCGATCGAAGGAGATAAGATCGTCGGTTTTGCGGATATTGATGAAAGCGGCTATCTTGATCATCTCTATGTCGATGCCGATCATCAAAGATGCAGGGTCGCCAGTGCTTTGTGCGATGAGTTGGAAAAAGATTTTAACAGTATCACAACTCATGCCTCTAAAAGTGCCAAAGGCCTTTTCGAAAAAAGAGGCTATGAAGTAATCTGTGAACAACAGGTCAAGCGCAAAGGATTATATCTGACTAATTTTGTAATGCGAAAAGACAAAAAATATTAAAGATTTATTCAGGAAGGGAGACATATGAAGATTGCGGTTATTTATGATTCATTAAGTGGAAATACTAAAACTTTAGCTGAAAAGATCAAAAACGAGATCAATAAAGAAGATCTAGTTTATTTTGGCGAGCCCTCAAAAGAGGATATCAAAGCCGATCTGTATTTTATCGGCTCTTGGACCAACAAGGGCGATTGTACCGATCGGATCAAAGCGATCCTAGAAGGACAACACCAAAAGAAGATCGCTTATTTTGCTACGGCCGGTTTTGGTGATGGCGCTTATTTTGACCGCTTGTTTGAAAGAGTGAAAACACATATCCCACAAGACAACGAGCTGCTCGCCTATTTTTATTGCCAAGGAAAAATGCCTTTAACAGTCAAAGAACGATATCTCGATCTGATCAAAGCTAATCCGGAAGATCAAAATCTCAAGGTCAGTTTAGCTAATTTTGACAAGGCGCTGACCCATCCCGACCAAAAAGATCTGGAAGAGCTTGGTAAGTGGACAAGAGAAGTTTTATCACAACTAAAGAAATAAAAGCTAGTGAAACTATCAGTATCTATCGTGATCGTGATATTATCGAGAAACTATTCAAAGTATTAAAAAGCGAACTTGAGCTTGATCACTTCTTATTACATTCAAGAAATGCCGTCGAATCGAAAGTCTTTATAAGCTTCTTAGTCAATATCATCAGAAATGAGATCTATATGAAGACTAAAGATCTAAGGATCAAAGATAAGAAAGCTTATACTATCTCCTCGATCATAAATGAACTTTATAAGATCACCCAATAAAGAGACATACATCAACCGATCGAGCTTTAGTTATAAAATCATGAAAAGTTGAGCCTCTAAGTTTTTATTTTGCCCTGTGCAAAACTGCTATTGAAAACTTGATAGCTGTTTGTATTAAGTTTTCAATGATACTCTTGTTTTTTTTGCAAAGCGGGGTACAATATCTATTGAAAAGTAGCACAATATTAAATGTAAGTTTTCAATGGAGGGTAGTTATGGAGATTAAGCGTGACCGTTATTTGAATAAGCTCATTTCTTTTATGTGGGATGGGCAGATTAAGGTGATCACCGGCATCAGGTGTTGCGGGAAATCTTACCTGCTTAAAAAACTATTTCGCGATTACTTAATATCCATCGGTGTGGCAGATGATCATATTATTGATCTGGCTCTTGATTTAACAAATGACATTCGCTACCGCAACCCTTTAGAGTTGGCTAAGTTTGTGCGGACAAAAGTGGAGGGCAAAAGCGAACAGTTCTATCTTTTTGTGGATGAAATTCAAATGTCCGATGAGGTTGTCAATCCTTACAATCCCGATGGAAAGAAAATTACCTTTTATGACGCTCTGAACGATTTGAAAACTTTGTCAAATCTCGACATTTATGTGACCGGCAGCAATTCAAAAATGCTTTCTTCAGATATTCTTACAGAGTTTCGTGGTCGCAGTGATGAAATTCGTGTTCATCCTTTGAGCTTTGCGGAATACTATTCTGCGGTGGGCGGCGATAAGGCAGACGCTTTTGATGATTATGCTTTTTACGGAGGAATGCCGCTGATTTTATCCCGTCCTACTGAAGCGGCAAAGATGAGTTATTTGCAGTCACTTGTTTCCGAGGTTTATCTGAAGGATATTGCTGAGCGCAAGAAAATTAAAAGAGAAGATGTATTGGCGTCTATTCTTGATTTGCTTTGTTCTTCGGTCGGCTCTCTTACCAACCCGGCGAATATTACAAATACTATCAATTCAAAACAAAAGAGAGCAGGAGAAAATGTTGTAGCGCACAACACGGTAAAGGCATATATTGATTATTTGTCGGATTCATTTTTGTTCAGCGAATGTAAACGATGGGATGTGAAAGGTAAGGATTACTTTGACTATCCCAATAAATACTATTGCGAAGATATAGGTCTGCGAAATGCAAGGATCGGTTTTCGTCAGCAGGAAATGACGCATATTATGGAAAACATTCTGTATAACGAGCTTGTTATCCGAGAATGTGCGGTAGATGTAGGCGTTGTTTATTCAAATGAAAGGGATTCAAAGGGAAAAATCAATAAGGTTGCAAGAGAAATTGATTTTATTGCAACCTCCGGCGGAAAGAAAACCTATATTCAGTCTGCTTATGCACTTCCTAACGAAGAAAAGGCGGAAACCGAAAACAAGCCATTTTCTTTGACCGGAGATTCATTCCCCAAAATCATTGTTCGCCATGATATCCGCAAGCGTTGGTATGATGATAATGGGATATTGAATATCGGGATCATCGACTTTTTACTTGACGATTCTCTGCTTCGAAAGTGAAATGTCAGAAATGTAAAAATGTCCATATCTTAAATCTTACTTATTTCCGCAAAATCCGTCAGAACGGGTGAATTAGTACGAATGGGCTATGATGATTACAAATAAACGTGCGAAAAGCCTGCTACTTTAGTGGTGGGATGGATAGCACTAAATAATATGTATATTAATGCTTAACTTCGATTTTGGTGAGGCGTAGGGTTCTATACAGAGTGGTCGAAGACCGGTGCTGGTTTTGCAAGCAGATAATTTCAATGACAATTCTCCGGCAGTAATTGCATCTTCCATAACCGCAGTAAAAAAATAAAAGATTATTTTAGGAAGGATGACATAAGAAGATTGCGGTAAATATATTTAGCACTCTTGTTGACAGAGTGCTATCTTTGAGTATAATAACACTTGCAAGGAGGTACAGTTTATGATTAAACCCTTATATAACAATGTTTTATTAAAGAAAGAAAAAGCCGCTAATGAAACTAAAAGTGGTATCATTTTGACCCAAAAAGAAAAGACAAAAGATTATGCTGTGGTCGTGGCTTTAAGCGACAACAAGGAAGTTAAGATCAACGACAAGGTCTATGAAATGCCTTTAAAAGTCGGCGATAAAGTTATGTACAAAAAATACTCAGGCACCGATATCAAAGAAGATGATGAAGAATATATCCTCATCAATGCCGAAGATATCTTAGGAATCGTAGAATAGGAGTGATAATTCATGAGTAAGGAAATTAAATATTCAAAAGACGCTCGCAGCAGCATGTTAAAGGGTGTCGATACCCTGGCTGATGCCGTCAAGGCAACTCTTGGTCCTAAAGGCCGCAATGTTGTCTTAGATCGTGGTTTTGGTTCACCACTAATTACCAATGATGGCGTTACGATCGCCAAAGAGATCGAGTTAGAAAATACTTTTGAAAACATGGGTGCTAAATTGGTATATGAAGTCGCCAATAACACCAATGATACAGCTGGTGATGGTACAACGACTGCAACCCTATTAGCCCAAAGCATGATTCATCGTGGGATCGATGCTGTTGAAAAAGGATCCAATCCTGTTCTTTTAAGAGAAGGAATCGACATGGCTGCCAAGAAAGTTGCAGAAAGCTTAAAAGCTAAAGCACACAAAATTGATTCAGCCAGCGATATTGCTTCTGTTGCCTCAATTTCTTCCGGTTCAAGCGAAATTGGTGAAATTATTTCAGAAGCAATGGAAAAAGTCGGCAAAAATGGCGTTATCAATGTCGATGAATCCAAAGGCTTTGATACTTCATTAGAAGTAACAGAAGGCTTGCGCTATGACAAAGGCTACATTTCTCCCTACATGGTCTCAGATCGTGAAAAGATGAATGTGGAAATGGAAAATCCGCTTGTCATGGTTACCGATCAAAAGATCAATACCATTCAAGATGTCTTAGGTATCTTGGAACAGGTTGTGCAAATGAATAAGCCGTTGCTCATCATTGCCGACGATATTGAAAACGAAGTTATCTCCACCTTGATCGTCAATAAATTACGCGGTACATTCAACGTTGTTGCAACAAAAGCTCCTGGCTTTGGCGACAACCAAAAAGATACCTTAAGCGATATTGCGATCCTGACTGGTGCAACCTTCTATTCAAAGGATCTAGGCATGAACTTAAAAGATATGCAAGTGAGCGATCTTGGTACTTGCAAGAAGGTCATCGTCGACAAGGAACATACAACGATCATTGAAGGCGCTGGTTCAAAAGATGACTTCAACGCTCGTGTCAAAGAGATCGAAGCTTTGATCGATGCCACAACTTCTGATTATGATAAGAAGCGTTTACAAGAGCGTTTAGCAAAATTAACTAACGGCGTAGCCGTCATCAAAGTCGGCGCAACAACAGAAAGCGAATTAAAAGAACGCAAACTGCGGATCGAAGATGCCCTAAATGCTACAAAGGCCGCAATCGAAGAAGGTATTGTCGTCGGTGGCGGTGCAAGCCTAGTTGAAATTTATCGCGAACTAAAAGAAGAACTGACAAGCGATAATCCCGATGTCTCCAAGGGTATCCGCATCGTTCTAGACTCTTTGAGCGAACCACTATATCAGATCGCGGAAAATGCCGGTTTCAATGGCAAGGATGTTGTTGAAAAACAATTGACTCAAAAAGAAAACATGGGCTTTGATGCTAAAAACGGTGCATGGGTCGATATGTTCAAAGAAGGTATCGTCGATCCTTGTAAGGTCACGCGTTCAGCAGTCTTGAATGCTGCCAGCATCTCTGGTTTGTTTATCACAACAGAAGCAGCTGTAGGTGAAATCAAGGAAAAAGAAAGTGCACCTGCTAACCCAGGCATGGGCGGGATGTATTAATCAACACTATCTTTAAAGGATGTGATCGATCACATCCTTTTTTAACGGTTATCTTAGCTTAAACTAACAACCTTCCTTCTTGTGGGCTGTGATAAGTATCATAGAGCTTAATATAAATTGATTATTAGACCTATCTATGATATATTCAGTTTAAAGTTAGGGGTAAATTCCCTTTAATTTAAAGAGAGGTCGATATAGATGGTAAGTGTGATCAAGCGTGATAATTATTTTCAAAGGCTCATAAATAAGAAGGAAAACGGTTTGATAAAAGTGATAACCGGTATCAGAAGGTGTGGTAAAAGCTTTCTTTTATTCAATTTGTTTTATGATCACTTACTTGAAAATGGTGTAGATAAAGACCATATCATTACGATTGCTTTAGATGATGATCTATATATCAAATATCGTGAACCTGACGAATTATCTAAATATATAAGAAATAAGATCATCGATAGTAAGATGTATTATGTTTTGATCGACGAGGTTCAATATGCCATTAGTAAAAAAGAGCTTAAACATTCTGAAGAAATCAAGTTATACAACGTGCTCAACGGTTTATTGAGACTTCGCAATGTCGATATTTATGTGACTGGATCTAATTCTAGGATGTTGACCAAAGATGTCTTAACGGCTTTTCGTGGCCGCAGCGATGAAGTTAAAGTATTTCCGCTGTCCTTTAAGGAATATTATGGCTTTGTTGGTGGTGATAGAGCTTTAGTGTATGAAGATTATGCGCTATATGGCGGCATGCCCCTTGTCTTAAGTAAAAAAACAGAGGCTGAGAAAGTTGATTATCTTAAGAGCCTTTTTACGGAAGTCTATTTTAAAGATATTATCGAAAGATATAATATTGAATTGCCAGATGTCTTAAATGAACTAACGGATGATCTTTGTTTATCGATCGGTTCTTTAACTAATGCCTACAAGATCGCTAACACCTTAAACTCAATCAAGAAGATCAAGATATCAAGTGTAACGATTGCTAATTACTTGGAATACTTAATTGAATCTTTTCTTTTTAGCAATGCCAAACGCTACGATGTAAAAGGCAAGAAGTATTTTGAATATCCTTCTAAGTATTACTGTACCGATATCGGTCTAAGAAATGCTCGTTTAAATTTCAGACAACAAGAAGAAACACACATTATGGAAAATATTATCTATAATGAGCTTTTAAGTCGTGGCTATCTTGTTGATGTCGGGGTAATAGAAATTGTCGAAACTAAAGAAGGACACAAAACAAAGAAACAATGCGAGATCGATTTCGTGGTCAATAAAGGAACTAAGAAATATTATATACAATCCGCATTAAATGTTTCTGATCCTGATAAATTTCAAACCGAAATAAGACCATTAAAAAAGACAAATGATTTCTTTAAAAGGATATTGATCACTAAAACTTCGATGAAACCATGGACAGATGATGACGGGATCCTTCGCTTAGGGCTTTATGATTTCTTATTGAATGAAGATTCGCTTGAACAATGACTTTATATGCTTTAGCAAATGCGACAACGCTTTTTAAAGGGATGTTTCTTATATCAAAGACAGCATGATCATAGAATTAAATGATATTAATTGCTGTTTGATGTTGTCGATCGATATTACCCACATACCAACTAAAGCAGCTGTAGGCAAAATCAAGGAAAAAGAAAGCGCACCCGCTAACTAAGGTATGGGTGCATGTATTAATCAACACTATCTTTAAAGGATGTGATCGATCACATCCTTTTTTAGGAGCCAACTTTAGCTTATAATAGACATATGAAATACGATGCGATCGTCCTAGGAGGAGGTCAGGGCAAACGCCTTGGATTAGGCTTTAATAAGGTCTTATATAAATTAAATGATAAAACGATCATTGAAAAGGCAATGGAAGCTTTTGAAAAGGACGAAGACTGTCTTAAGATCGTCTGTGTTTTAAATAAAGAAGATCGCGATGAGCTGACTTTTAAACATGATAAGCTAGTCTTTGTCAGTGGAGGAAAAGAGCGGATCGATTCTGTCTTTGCGGCTCTTTTAAAAGTGGATGCCCCTTATGTTTTTATTCATGATGGTGCACGGCCGGATATCTGCTTAGAAGATCTGATGGGACTTAAGGAAGCTTTAAAGGAAAATGCGGCTGCTTGTCTTGGTAAGATGGCTAAGGATACGATCAAAGTTGTTCAAAATGGGCATATCATCAAGACCCTAGATCGCAATACGATCTTCTTAGCCCAAACACCCCAGGTCTTTCGAAGTGACCTAATCAAAGAAGCATACCAAAAAGCGCAAGAGGAAGGTCTATTTTTCACCGATGATACAGCAGTCTTTGCCCGTTATTTTAAGCAAGCGATCAAAGCGGTCGAAGCCCAGGGCAAAAATGATAAGATCACCTTTAAAGAAGATCTTTTTAGGTGATCTTGATATATCAGGCAATAATAATATGTGCGATGCCCCCGATGTTCAAATGAAGATCCCCGCTATTTTTATAAGGGACGACAAGGTTATTATTGTCGAAAGTGTGTTCGTTTCAAACGCATTCTTTTAGAAGATGTCTTAGCACCTAAAGAATACGAGATAGAAAAAGAGGCTGGCGAGGCAAGACTTAGCTATAAGCTCACCCCTCAACAAGAAGTGATTGCCCGGGCTTGTCTTGCATATGTCAGGGATTTTGATGTCTTGCTTTGGTGTGTGACTGGTGCCGGCAAGACTGAACTGACGATCAAGGCGATCAGCGCCTTTTTAAAAGAAGGATGTAAGGTAGCTTACGCCATATCAAGAAGAGAGGTCGTCTTAGAGCTTAGCGGGCGTTTTAAAAAAATTTTTCCCTTTGCCAAAGTAGTAACTCTGTGCGAAGGCTTTTCTTATCCCGATACTGGCGATCTGATCGTCTGCACAACGCATCAGCTGTATCGTTTCCCTAAGACCTTTGATCTTTTAATACTTGATGAAGTCGACGCCTTCCCGTTTAAAGGCGATGAAGTCTTAAACAACATCGCTTTAAATAGCGTCAAGGGCCATATTATCTATTCCACTGCTACGATCGATCCCAAGACAAGCGAGCTCATTAAAAGAAGACCAACTAAGATCTTACGCCTAACTAAAAGACCGCACGGCTATCCTTTGATCGTGCCTAAGATCATTTATGGTCCAAAGATTGTAAATCTTATAAAACTGTATTTCTATCTAAAAAGATCCGATCAGCAGGTCATCGTTTTCGCCAAAAGCAAGGAAGAGACCTTTAAGATCTACAGCTATTTTAAACATTTTTTAAGTATCACTTATGTCTATAGCGATCTAAAAGAAAGAAGCGAACATATTAAGGCTTTCAAAGATAAGCGATATCAATTTCTGGTAGCGACGACCGTGATGGAAAGAGGGATCACGATCAAAGGGGTCAATGTGGTGATTGTCGACCATTTAAAAGGCGTCTTTGATAAAGCCTCGATCATCCAGATGGCAGGCAGGGTCGGACGAAGTTTTGAGATGCCAAGTGGAGAAGTTTTAGTGTTGGCGAATCACTATGACAAAGAATTAAAAAGTGCGATAAAGGAGATCAAAGATGCCAACTTGTCTGTATTGTGACAAAGACTTGTATCACTACACCAACTTGAGCCATTTTTTAAGCGACGATCCTTTGTGTCTAGAATGCCGTGAGAAGATGATGAAAAAAGAATTGAATATCAACTTAGATTCACTAAAGGTCAAAGCCCTTTATCCTTATGAAAGTCTTTTTCGATCGATCTTATTGCAATATAAAGAAGCTTGCGATGAGGCCTTATATCCGGTCTTTTTAAGACCTTATCTTGATTATCTTCGCCTGTTGTATCATGGATATACGATCGTCACGATTCCTTCAAGCCGTTCCAAACTGAGCTATCGCGGTTTTGATCATATGGAACTGATGGTCAGTGAAGTCCAATTACCTAAATTAAAGGCCCTGTGCTCGATCAAAGATATCAACCAAAGCCAGAAAGATCTTAAAGAGCGAAGGAAGATGCAAAACAATTTCGCTCTGCTGACAAGAAAGCTTCCTGCCAAGATCTTGCTGATCGATGATGTGATAACTTCAGGATCATCCCTTTTAGGGGCTTATAATGTATTAAGACCCCATGTCAAAAAGATCAAGGCCTTAACATTGGCTTATAGCGACGTATGGCAAAGGGACCTTCCATCAAATTAACACAAAGATATGCTATAATTATTTAGTTTGAAAAAGGAGATTTAAGATGAGCTTTCTTTCAAAGTTATTCAATACTGATAAAAAGATCTTAGAAGATGTAGAAAAAGCGGTCTTGCCTGTTGAAACGTACTCCAAGCAGATGGAGACCTTAAGCGACGAAGAGCTCCGGGCCAAGACCGAAGAATTTAAAGAAAGGCTCAAAAATGGCGAGACCTTAGATGATATCATGTGTGAAGCCTTTGCGGTTGCAAGAGAGGCGGCGCGCAGAGTGATTGGCGAATACCCCTACTTTTGTCAGTTAGAAGGTGCCTATGTCTTGCATAAGGGCGATATTGCTGAAATGAAGACCGGTGAAGGTAAAACGCTGACTTCGGTCATGGCGGTCTATTTAAATGCCTTGACTGGCAAGGGCGTCCATGTCATCACCGTCAATGAATACCTGGCACAAAGAGACTGCGAGTGGATGGGTGAGATTCACCGCTTCTTAGGTTTGAGTGTCGGCCTTAACCTCAGACAATTGACCCCTGCCCAAAAAAGACAGGCCTATAATTGCGATATCACTTATACAACCAATAGCGAGGTCGGTTTTGACTATCTGCGCGACAACATGGTTACCAGAGTGGAAGACCGCGTCTTAAGAGAATTGAATGTCGCTTTTGTGGATGAGGTCGACTCGATCTTAATCGATGAATCAAGGACGCCCTTGATTATTTCCGGTGGCATGAAACAGACGGCCAATCTTTATATCAAGGCCGACAGGTTTGTAAAGGGTCTTAAGAAAGATGAAGACTATGAGTTTGATGTCAAGGCCAGAAATGCCTATATTACCGAAAATGGCGTTCATAAGGCTGAGAAAGCTTTTGGGGTAGAAAATCTTTACGCGATCGAGAACACCAATCTTGTCCATCATATCAACCAGGCGCTAAAAGCCAATTATGTCATGCGGCGCGATGTTGAATATGTCGTAGAAGAAGATGAGATCGTCTTGGTCGACCAAAATACCGGCCGTAAAATGCCAGGTAGAGAATATAACGATGGTCTACACCAGGCGATCCAAGCCAAAGAAGGCATCAAGATCTTAGATGAGACGGTGACTCTTGCCACTATCACCTACCAAAACTTCTTCCGTTTATATAACAAACTTGCTGGGATGACGGGAACAGCCAAAACAGAAGAAGAAGAATTCTTGGCGATCTATAATATGCGTGTTGTCGAGATACCAACCAATCGGCCAATTGCCCGTATTGATTATCCCGATCTTATTTTTAACACCAAAAAAGCTAAATATAATGCGATCGTAGAAGAAGTAGCTGAACTGCATCAAAAAGGGCAGCCGGTGCTTTTGGGTACGATCAGCGTTGAGACCTCCGAACTTTTATCAAGGATGCTCAAGGCTAGAAGGATCCGCCACGAAGTTTTAAATGCGAAAAATCATGCCCGTGAAGCCGAGATCATCGCAAAAGCCGGTAAGGAAGGAAGCGTCACGATCGCTACTAATATGGCAGGCCGCGGTACGGATATTAAATTGACGGATGTTTCTAGATCCTTAGGTGGCTTAGCGGTCATCGGCAGCGAAAGACATGAATCGCGCCGCATTGATAATCAGTTAAGAGGTCGAAGTGGTCGTCAGGGTGACCCGGGCTTTTCAAGATTCTATGTCTCTTTGGAAGATGAGTTAATGATACGCTTTGGCAGTGAAAAACTGCAGGGTATGTTTTCCATGCTGGGCGATGCACCGATCGAAAACAAGATGGTTTCTAAGTCGATCACCACAGCACAAAAGCGAGTTGAGGGACTCAACTTTGATATGCGTAAGACTCTGTTAGATTACGATGATGTCTTAAGACAACAAAGAGAAACGATGTATGCCCAAAGAAATTATATTTTAGAAAATGAAGATGTTCATTCGGTTGTTGAGACGATGTTTAAAAGGATCGCCAAGAGCGTTGTCTTGAATCATACCGATCGCGATGCAAAAAAGGAAGTCATCGACGATGAAGCGATCATGAAAGAATTGCACAATATGGGCATCACCAGCTTTATTGACAATAACGATTTCAAGAACAAAGATAGCTTGGAAGTAGAAGATGCGGTCTTTGATGATATGTGGAAGTTCTACAACAACAAGATCGAAAAGGTCAAAGATCAGTTCTTGCCGATTGAAAAGACAATAGTCTTAAGGACGATCGACCGCGCTTGGGTCGGACATATCGATACGATGGATAAGCTTAGAAATGGAATTGGCTTACGTTCCTATGCCCAAAACAATCCCCTACAAGCATATGTCGAAGAAGGTTTTGAGTTATTTGAAGAGATGATGAACAATGTTTCCCGCGATGTTGTTTCCTTCTGCTTAAGAGTCAAGATCATAATCAAGGAGCGTAAGAAATAAGTGGAAATTTACGAGATCAAACAGAATCTTAGCAATGCCCAAAAAAAGTTGCACGCTTTAGGTGACTCCTTAAATTTGCCTAAATTAAAAGAGAAACTGAAAGAGTTGGAAGAAAAACAGGCTGATGAACATTTTTGGGACGATCCCAAGAGTGCTCAACACCTGATCAAGGAGTATAATACCCAAAAAGAACTCTTTGAGGCCTATTTAAAAAACGACAGCAGCCTTGACGACCTTTTAAAGACCGTTGACGATCTCAACAAGAGTTATGATGAAGAATTGGCGCTTTTATTAGAAGAAGAGTATAAAGAAGCGATCAACGCTTTTGATGATTTTGAGATCAAGGTGCTTTTGTCAAATGACTATGATCATTCAAACGCGATCTTAGAGATCCACCCAGGTGCTGGGGGGACGGAGTCGCAGGACTGGGCAATGATGTTATACCGGATGTATCAAAGATATGCTCAAAAGAATGGTTATGGTTTTGAAGTACTCGATTATCAAGACGGGGATGAAGCAGGGATCAAATCCTGCAGCGTCCTTATCAAAGGCGATCTAGCTTACGGATATTTAAAAGGTGAAACAGGAGTCCACCGTTTAGTCAGGATCTCCCCCTTTGATGCCTCAGGCCGAAGACATACCTCGTTTGCAAGTGTAGAAGTAATACCTCAATATAACGATGAGATCAAAATCGAGATTGATGAAAAAGATCTGGAGGTCGATACGATGCGCTCATCAGGAGCGGGTGGGCAACATATCAACAAGACCGACAGCGCCGTCAGAATGAAACATCTTCCAACAGGCATTACGGTCTTTTCGCAAACCGAACGTTCGCAGATCTTAAATCGTGAGCGTTGTATGATGATGTTGAAAAGTAAGCTCTATCAAAAACAAGTCGAAGAAAATGAGGCTAAATTAAAGGAACTCAAGGGCGAACAAAAAGCAATCGAATGGGGTTCCCAGATCCGTTCCTATGTCTTTTGTCCCTATACTTTGGTCAAAGACCACCGCACAGGCATGGAAGAAGGCAATGTAGAAAAGGTAATGGATGGCGATATTGATAAATTCTTATTCGCATATCTAAAATCAGAAATTGAAGAGTAATTATTATTTTATAAAACTTCAAAGCGCGGTGATCTTTAAAACTATTGTTGAATTTTTATGAATTCTTGAAATGTGTTATTCAGATCGCTTGATAATTTATTGTGATACACCATCACGAACATGTTTAAATTTTAGGAAATAATTAACTATAAGGGCAACCACGATCCCAATCGTCGTATCAACTAGTCGTGTTAGGGCAAAACTTAGGGGGCTTTCAAAAGCGTGATTGATCGTGACCGACAAAAAGACGACACAGGATAGAAAGACAGAATTCTCTTGATGAATATTGACCGCAAATAAAATAACAGGTATCAACAATAACGACAAGATCAAATAGCGCAAAAGTTCGTGATCAACACTGATCAAGTTTTGTTCAATAAAAAGATAAAGAGCGCCAAAAGAAGCGCCGATGATTGTGGCGATCTCTCTGTTTTTGGCAACCTTAAAAGAGTGGTCCATGTCTTTTTGGATACATAAAACAGCAGCGATCGTGGAATAAAAAGGCATGCCGCTTCCTCTTAAATAGTCGATCCAAAAACAAATAAAGACCGCAATGACCGTCTTGATCACGCGAAGTCCGATATGGAAATGTTTCACCTTCATATCATAGCACAAGTCCTTTAGGCAATATGAAATAATATCACCACCATTTTATGCTAAAATAGAAATGCAATTTTTGGAGGCTTAATATGGAAGAAAAAAAGACCTATTATGTAACGACACCCATATATTATCCCAGTGATAATTTCCATGTAGGACATTGTTATACGACATGTATCGCCGATGCTTTGGCGCGCTATAAAAGAGAAAAGGGCTATGATGTCTTTTTCTTGACGGGCTCAGATGAACATGGGCAAAAGATCGAAGACCGTGCTAAGAAAGCGGGCGTATCCCCTAAAGAATTCGTTGACCCGATCATTGATAATGCTAAGGATCTATGGAAACAATTAAATATCTCCTATGATAAATTTATCCGTACGACTGATCCCGAACATGTAGCCTGCGTCCAAAAGATCTTTAAACGTCTTTATGATCAAGGTGATATCTATAAAGGTAGCTATGAAGGATGGTATTGTACACCTTGTGAATCCTTCTGGACCGAAGCTCAGCTAGTCGATGGCAAGTGTCCGGACTGTGGGCGAGAAGTCAAGCTGATGAAAGAAGAAGCTTATTTCTTCCGTCTTTCGAAATACCAAGCACAATTTGAAGAATATCTCAATGCCCATCGCGATCTGATGCAACCTGAATCGCGCTATAACGAAATGATGAACAACTTCTTGAAACCTGGCCTTAAAGACCTATGTGTTTCAAGAAGCAGTGTTAAATGGGGTATTCCAGTTACCTTTGATGAAAAGCAGACGGTCTATGTTTGGATCGATGCCCTCTCCAACTATATTAGTGCCTTAGGTTATCTAAGTGATGATGATTCCTTATTTAAAAAATACTGGCCGGCCGACCTGCACCTTATCGGCAAGGAGATCTTTAGATTCCACACAATCATTTGGCCGATCATGTTGATGGCCTTAGGATTACCTTTACCTAAGAAAGTCTATGGTCATGGCTGGTTGACAATCGATGGCGGTAAGATCTCAAAATCAAAGGGTAATTATAAAGATCCGCGTGAATTTATCAAAGATTATGGCGCCGATACCCTGCGTTACTATATCTTAAGTGAAGTGCCTTTTGGCAGTGATGGCAATTTCTCTGAACTTTTAATGGTTGAAAGACGCAACAGCGATCTGGCGAATATTCTTGGCAATCTTGTTAATCGCACGATCACTATGACCAATAAATACTTTGGTGGCAAAGTCCATCGCCTCAAGAAAGTCACAGCTCTCGACAAGGAAGTGATGTTAGAACTAAACAGTCTGGCTCAAGATGTCGACGATAAATTAGAAGCGCTTGATATTCCAGCAGCTTTGAAAGCGATCTTTGAACGCTTAAGCCGGCTGAACAAATATATTGATGAGACAATGCCTTGGGTTTTGGCAAAAGAAGAGCAGAACGAAAGATTAAATGATGTCTTATATCTTATCTTAGAAGGTATAAGGATCTGTGCGATCGAACTCAAGCCCTTTATCCCCGATACAGCAGAAAAGATCTTCCATATGTTGAATACTAAGCATACTAGCTTCGCCTATGCCAAAGTTGGCTTAGGCGGATTTGAGGTCGTAGAAAAGCCAGAGATCTTATTTGAAAGAATCGATGAAAAGGCATTGAAAGAAAAATTAGATGCTGAAGAAAAGGCAGCTGAAGAAGAAGCGAAGAAAAAAGAAGCAGAAGAGGCAAAGAAAGCCAAGCAGCAGCCACAAAAAGCGGAAATTGAGATCGAAGACTTCAATAAGATCGATCTAATTGTCGGTAAAGTCCTAGAATGCCACAAACATCCCGATGCTGATCGTCTGTTAGTATCAAAGGTCGATCTTGGAAATGGCGATATTAGGCAGGTCGTTTCTGGAATTGCAGAATATGTAGCACCAGAAAACATGGTCGATCGCAAAGTCATTGTGGTCGCCAATCTAAAACCGGTTAAGATCAGAGGCGTTGAATCCCATGGTATGTTGTTAGTGGGGGAAGATGAAGAACTGATCAACATCATTACCTCGACCTGTGCCATTGGGACCAAGGTCCGCTAAATCATTTATTAAGAAAAAGATCATGTAAAACTGATGAACTGAAGTGAACCCAGAAAGTTGGACAACCAACTGGAGGGTTCACTTCATGAACATGATCTTTTTTATTTGATAGAAATTTCAAAGCTAGCTAAGCTGTTTTTAAACAAGATCAAAAATAGCTAATAATCATTGAAAAAAATAAGCTCGTTTGAGCTTATTTAGTAAGTTGAGCTTTGATGGAAGGCGAATCTTTCGCCAGCTTTTTAAGACTTAATTTATCAGCCTTATCATTAGCTAGACGCAGGTTGTTTTCACTAGAGACGAGTTCTTCTCTGATTTTTTGCAAGGTCTTGATCGTTTTATCGATATCATCGATCGCCGCATTGAATTTCTTAGAAGCCAATTCAAAGTTGCGGGCAAAACCGGCCTTGAATTGTTCCATGTTTTTCTCAAAGTTTTCCAGATCGATATTATGAGCTTTTTCAAGGGTCAGCTGTTTTTTATATGTCAAAGAATTGAGCGCCGCATTCCTTAAAAGGGTGATGATCTGAATAAAGAATTGAGGGCGGATGACATACATTTTGGGATAGCGGTAAGAGACGTCGACGATCCCGGTGTTGTAAAGTTCAGAGTCTTCTTCTAAAAGCGAGACCAGGACGGCATATTCACAATTCTTTTCACGCCGGTCTTTGTCGAGCTCTTTTAAGAAGTCGCTGTTCTTCTTTTTGGTAGCGGTTGTCTCATTCTCGTTTTTCATCTCAAACATGATCGAAATGATCTCTTCCCCTTCTTCATCATAGTCACGGAAGATGTAATCGCCTTTTGAACCGCTATCGGATATCTGGTTGTCCTTTTCAAAGTAGGCCCTTGTAAAGGCGGTAGCCCTTAATTTATTGAATTCATCTTCACAATGCCGTTCCAAGGATTCGCCGATCATCTTAGTAGAAGCGCGAGCTTTTAGATCGCGGTAATAGGCGATTTCTTCATCCTTGGCCTTTAGTTTAAGATCATACTCGTTTTTGAGTTTAAGCTTTGCCTCTTCTTTTTCATTCAAAAGCTTGATATTGTTGTTTTCTAACTGTCTAAGATCGTTTTGATAAGTGAGGCTTAGCTCTTGACGCTTCTTTTCTTCTTCTAAGCGCAGTTTAGAAAGCAGCGCGTTAGTTTTATTCTCGCTGTTTTGAAGGCTTAGCTCTTTTTCTTTCTTTAAAAGAGACACTTCGTTTTTTAGCGAATTGAGGTTTGCTTCATAATCCTGCAACAGGCGCAGCTTTAAGTTTTCGATTTCCTGTTTCTGATTGGCGGACATCAGCTCTTCGCGTTTAGCGAGCTCTTTTGAAAACTCCTCATCCTTGACTTGGCGCAGGATATCAAAATAGGCATCTTCGTCAATAGTGAAGACACTATGACAATTAGGACATTCGATCTTACGCATACTCGCTCCTTTAGGATCTATCAAAGGTGAAGTGGCCGCCTTCATTTAAGATATCTTTCAGCTTTAAAAGATCGTCGATATATTCATTGGCTTTTGCTTGTTTCAGCGCCGCTTCTTTTTTCTGGTTAAAGAGATAGCCAACTGTATAGGCGCCAGCATTTTGTCCGGCTTTGATGTCCATTACACTATCGCCTACATAAACCAACTCATCTCTGGTCCATTTCTTTTTCTTTAAAAGTTCGTTGATGCCCTCAGGCGATGGTTTTTGATTTTTAACATCATCACAGCCGACAATCTCTTCTACATAAGAGTCAAGTTTGAACAGTTCTAAGTTCTTTTTGATCGTCTCATGGCGCTTGGTGGAGATGATCCCGACATGATAAGCATTATTGTGGAGATATTCTAAGATCTTTGTGGCGTGTTTCATTGGTTTATTGACCTTGGCGAAGATGGCGTTGTTGTGCAGACGATATTCCTCGCAAAGAGTTTCTGTATCGACCTCGGGGATATATTTTTGGAAGATCTCTTCAAGTGTTGGGCCTAGAACTTCGACTTTAACTTCGTCGGTGAATAAGTCTTCTTTGCCATGTTTTTTAAAGACTTCGTCATAGCTTTCGATGATGCCGTTTTGGGTATCTAATAAAGTGCCGTCAAGATCAAAGAGCACCGTTGGTTTAGGTCTTTTAAACAGTTTTTCAAATAAGCCAAGGTAGCCTAAAAGCCCGACCAAAAGATAGATGATCGAGGTAACTTGGGCCATGCGCAATGGTCCGATCATTAAGGAATCGGCGCGATGACCTTCGATGAAGAAGCGAATGAGGCCATACCACAAGAAATAGGCCCATAATAGATCGCCTCTTTTGTTTTGGAAACGTTTGAGGACAAAGACGATCAAGATAAAGCCGATGATACAGCCGATACTTTCATAGAAGAACATCGGTTCATAGTAATGGCCGCCGATATACATGCCATCTTTTAAGAAAGATAAGATACCATCAAAATAGGAAGCCTCAACTTCAAAGCCATAACACTCCTGGTTGACGAAATTGCCCCAACGGCCGATTGCTTGCGCAACAAGAACAGTTGGTGCGATCGCATCAGCTAAACGCAAGAAAGAAAGGTTTTGGACCTTTGTATAGATAAAGGCTGCGATCAGCGCCAAGATAAAGCCGCCTTGGATGGCTAGGCCGCCATCCCAGACCGCCAGGATCTCAAGAGGATTGTTTAAATAGTAGGACAGGTCATAAAAGACACAAAACCAAAGCCGAGCGCCAATGATACCAGCCCACAAGACGATTAAGAGCAGATCATCGAGATAGGTTGTGGGATATTTCATCTTTTTAAAGAAATAATAACTTAAAAGATAGGCGACAAAAGCACCGGTGAGGATCAAAACAGCATACCAGGCGATATGGATATTGTCCCCGATCTGCAGAAAGATTTCACGTGATGGGAAAAATTGCATTATTCTTCATCCTTTCTATGGGCATTTTCATGTTGGATATAGTCTAAGACGCGCCCGGTAAACTGCTGGGCGGCATTGACCCCTGCGCTTTGCAGGCGGAAATTGGCGACAGCCGATTCAACGATGACCCCCATCGCTCTTCCTTCACGCACCGGGATCTTCATATGAGGCTTTTCTAAACCTAAGATATCGATCGTGTCATAACCATGGATCCCCAAACGATCGGGATTGTTGTCGGGCTTATAGGGTTCAAGTTCAATGACCATATCGAGCTGGCATTTTTCTAAGACAGAGGTCGCTCCATAAAGCAAGGTCACATCAATGACCCCCACACCTCTTAGCTCCAGCATATTATGCAAAAGCGAGGGCGCTTCACAAATAAGATCGTTATGCATGCGATAAATATCGACTCGATCGTCAGCTACCAGCATATGCCCCCTTCGGATCAGCTCCAGAGCCAATTCCGATTTACCGATCCCACTTTCACCAGTCAAAAGGATCCCTAAGCCATAGACGTTCATCATGACGCCGTGTTTGGTATCGCTGGGTGCCAACTTTTCATCCAAAAAGACGATCAGCTGGACCACCAAGCGATAGGTCTTGATATCGGTAACAAAAATCGGGAAATTCTTGCTTTGAGCGATCTCTAAGAGTTCGCTTGGACATTGCAAATTAGAAGATAAGATGATGCATGGGGTATAGGCGTCGGTCAAGACATTATAGCGATCGCGCAAATAGTCTTGATTACCTATCCCTTTAAGGTACTTGATCTCTTTGTTGCCAAAGACCGTGACGCGCTTGAGATCGTTTTCTTGGGAAAAGCCAGCCAATTCCAAACCGGGTCGATTGACATCAGGGACGATGGCCCAGCGATTCAGGCTGTCATCATTGCCGCTTAACTGGTGCAGGTTGAATTTTTCTTTGATCTCACGGACATATACGCGCTTTGTTAGTTCTTCATTAGCCATGTTTTTCTCCTAATACTTTCTTTAGATATTGTCCTGTATAGCTGTTGGGGTTTGAAGCGATCTTTTCAGGTGTTCCCGTCGCAATGACCTCTCCACCTTTTTCGCCCCCCTCTTTTCCTAGATCAATTATATAATCAGCACTCTTCAATACGTCAAGATTATGCTCGATCACAAGGACGGTATCACCACCTTCAACGATCCTTTCAAAGATCTTGATCAGTTTTTTAACATCGTCGCTATGTAAGCCGGTCGTCGGTTCATCCAAGACAAAGAGTGTCTTGCCGGTCGCTTTTTTCTGCAGTTCGCTAGCTAGTTTGACTCTTTGCGCTTCGCCTCCTGAAAGCGTCGTCGCACTTTGGCCAAGTTCAATATAGCCAAGACCCACTTCATAAAGAACGGATAGGGAACGCTTGATCTTGGGGATGGCATCAAAGAATTCAAGGGCCTCTTTGACACTCATCTTTAAGACCTCGTAGATATTTTTGCCCTTATAAGTGACAGTTAGCGTCTCTTCGTTATAGCGGTGACCATGACATTCTTCACATTCTACATACACGTCTGGCACAAACAACATCGAGATCTTTTTGACGCCATCGCCCTGGCAGGCCTCGCAACGCCCTCCCTTAACATTAAATGAGAAGCGCGACTTGTCAAAACCACGTTCTTTAGCGGCGGGAGTCATAGCGAATAACTCGCGGATATCATCAAAGACGCCGGTATAGGTCGCAGGGTTAGAGCGTGGGGTACGGCCGATCGGATCTTGGGAGATATTAACGATCTTGTCGATATTTTTTAGACCTTCGATCGCCTGGTGAGCGCCCGGGGTGATCCTGACACGATTTAGCGATTTCATGATCGCTTTGGTAATAATGTCATTGACTAGGGTCGATTTACCACTGCCTGAGACCCCACTGACACAGATAAAGGTTCCAAGCGGCAAGGTCACATCGATGTTTTTAAGATTGTGTTCGCTGGCCCCGATGATCTTAAGCGTCTTGCCGTTTCCTTGGCGGCGCTTGGTGGGAACAGGAATGTATTTTCGATGGCTCAGATATTGCCCGGTGATCGAATGTTCGTTTTGCATGACTTCCCTAGGTGTGCCATACGCGACGACTTCACCCCCGTCTTTCCCAGCCCCCGGTCCGATATCGACTAAGAAATCACTTTCCATCATGGTTTCTTCATCGTGCTCGACAATGATGAGGGTGTTACCGAGATCGCGCATGTTTTTTAAAGACTGGATGAGCTTGGCATTATCTTTTTGATGAAGGCCGATCGACGGTTCATCCAAGACATAGAGGACGCCTGTAAGCCCAGAACCGATCTGGGTCGCTAAGCGGATGCGCTGTGCTTCACCCCCTGATAAAGTCATCGCCTTGCGGTCAAGACTCAGATAGCCCAAACCGACATCGATCAAAAATTTCAAGCGTTTTTCAATATCCTCTAGAAGCAAGCGCCCGATCTCCATCTTCATTGGATCAAGTTTGAGGTCTTCTAACCACGTATAGGCCTTTTCGATCGGCATCTTAGTAAATTCATTGATATTGAGATCGCCTAATTTAACACATAAAGCCATTTGATTCAAACGCGAGCCGTGACATGTCGGACACTCTGATTCATGCATAAAACTTTGGTAGTATTCTTTAAACATTGAAGAATTGGTATCCTGATAGCGTCTTTCGATCATCGTTTTCACCCCTTCAATAAAGGAGTGTTTGACATATTTGTTGCCTGAAGATGTATTGACTTCATAAGAGATCTCTTCTTTAGAACCGTTTAAGATGATGTCCATCTCTTCTTTAGTCATTTTGTTGATCGGTTTATTGAGATCGATCTTGTAGTGATCTAAAAGGGCCTTGAAATTTTGCCATTCTACCCGATCGCTGCCGACGAGATTTTTATAATAGCGGATCGCTCCTTCATTGATGGAACGGTTTTGATCTGGTATCAGAAGATCCAAGGACACTTCCATTTTGACACCCAGGCCTTTGCAGTCTTCACAAGCGCCTAAAGGTGAATTAAAGCTGAAAAGACGCGGCTCCAAGCGCGCTAGGGTGAAACCGCACTTGGGGCAGGCGTAGTTGCTTGAAAACAAGATCTCTTCTCCGCCAGCTAAACAGATCGCCAAACCATCAGCCATCTTTAAAGCCAGCTCCAAAGAATCATTTAAACGGGTATTGATCCCCTCGCGCTTTTTAAGGCGGTCGATCACGATAGAGATATCGTGTTTCTGGTTTTTATTTAATGGCGCAAGATCGTCGATCATATACAACGTACCATCGACATAGACTCTTAAAAATCCATCTTTCTTAAGTTTTTCAAACAGATCCTTAAAGGTCCCCTTTTGTCTTCTGGCAACCGGCGCCAAGATCTCAAGGCGCAGCCCTTCATCGAGTTCCATGATCCTTTTGACCATGTTAGGCACGGTCTCTGCGACGATCGGTTCATGGTGAATGGGACAATAGGGCGTTCCACATCTTGCATATAAAAGGCGCAGATAATCATAGATCTCAGTTACCGTTCCCACCGTCGAGCGGGGGTTGTTGGAAGTGGTCTTTTGATCGATCGAGATAGCGGGCGAAAGACCAGAGATCTCATCGACGTCAGGTTTTTCGATCCCGCCCAAAAACTGCCTGGCATAAGATGACAAAGACTCGACATAGCGCCTTTGTCCTTCTGCATAGATCGTATCAAAGGCCAAAGAGGTCTTGCCGCTGCCGGAAAGTCCGGTCATAACGATCATTTTATTGCGGGGCAAAGTCAGGTCGACGTTTTTGAGATTGTTGACCCTGGCCCCTTTTATGACAATTTCTTCTTTCATCAATAATATCTCCTTTGTTTAAAGCGCTCATAGAAAGCACTGATAAAATAAAGCGAACCGCTTAATATGATACAGCTGGTCTTTTTTTTAAGATCTTCAAACAATTCATAGTAATCTTCAGCATACAAATAGCCGTTTTCATAAGCAACCCTTTCAGCATCAAAGCACTCGGGATGATCAAAGTCGACAAGATAGATTCGGTCAAAGCTGTCCTTGAGGATCTCTAACATAGCTAGATAATCCTTGCGCTTTAAGGAGCTAAATAAGAGTACCTTCTTTAAAGGAATCCTTGCAAGGCTGTCCTTTAAGGCCTTGGCTCCTTCTAAATTATGGGCGCCATCGACGATCACAAGCGGTGCGCGATCGATCGCTTCAAAGCGTCCGGGCCACAAAGACATAGCCAAAGCATTTTTGATCAAAACGCGCTCATAGCGTACACCATAGCACTTCGCTAAGATCTTTAGGGCTGCTAGGGCCAAACAGGCATTGTGGACTTGATAGGAAGCAAGCGAGCGAATATGGTATTTTTCATCTTCGTAAATGAAGTTCCCACCCCTTAGATCCTTATATCGTTTTAATTCATAGTAAGGACTATTCTTTTTAAGGGCCTCCGCCAGAGCTACCTTTTTTAAATCGGCGCTCAAATGGCCGGTAAGAAGCGGGCAGTCCTTTTTGATGATCCCGCACTTATTAAGGGTCACATCTTTAAGACTTGGACCAAGCTCTTTTAAATGATCATGGCCAATAGTGGTAATGATGCTTAAAAGGGGCTTGTGGACAACATTGGTCGAATCATAAAGACCGCCCATTCCGACTTCTACTATCACATAATCGACCTTCATCTTTTTAAAGTAAGCACACATGATGATATAGTCCATCTCGAACATGCTGAGCTCTTCTTCGATAAAGAAGGCGTAATACTCGTTTAAGATCGCCAGGAAATCTTTTTCGCTTATATTCTTGGCATCAAAACGAATGCGGTCAAGATGTGATAGAAAATGCGGGGATTGCAATGTTCCGACATGATAGCCCAAACCCATCAGCATATCTCTTAAAAAGGTAACAGTAGAACCTTTGCCATTGGTGCCTGCTACATGGATCATCTTAAAGTCGTCTTGCGGATCGTTTAATTTAGCCATGACCTTCTGAAAACGCGCAAAATGATTGCCGTTTGAACGGCGCGCCATGATCCAGTCTAAGGCTTGTTTAATATCAGTAAATTTCACCGTCTCATTATAACATCTTTCATTATATAATAGGGCTATGGTGCGAATTATCGGCAATGATTGGGACGATATCTTAAAAGATGAGTTTGATAAAGAATATTATCAAAATCTGCGAAAGTTTTTAGATGAGGAATATCAAAACTACACGATCTATCCCAAGGCTCAGGATCTCTATAATGCCCTTAGGTATACAGCTTTTGATAAGGTCAAGGTTGTGATCTTGGGACAGGATCCCTATCATGAGCCCGGCCAGGCAATGGGCTTGGCCTTCAGTGTTCCGCGCGGCATAAAGCTGCCCCCATCGCTTAACAACATCTATAAGGAATTAGAAAGCGACCTAGCGATCAAACAAAGTACCAGCGGCGATCTAAGACCTTGGGCAAAACAGGGCGTTTTATTGCTAAATACCGTTATGACAGTCAGGGCCCATAAGGCCTTCTCACACGCGGGCAAGGGATGGGAAAATTTGACCGATGCGATCATCAAAGCTCTTGATAAAAGAGAAAGACCGCTCGTATTTATCTTATGGGGCAAGGCTGCCCAAAAAAAGATGGAGCTTATCCAAAATAAGAAGCACTTGATCATCAAAAGTGCCCACCCCTCGCCTTTAAGTGCTTACCAGGGCTTTTTTGGCTCACGCCCTTTTTCCAAAGCCAATGCCTTTTTAAAAGAAAAGGGACAAACAGAGATCGATTGGAGGATCGGATGATGTTATATCAGGAAATGAATCTAAAACAAATGAGTGAATTTAAGCCAAGCGAAGAAGACATGGCAATGTTGGATCTCGATGTAGTAGTCTATATCAAACTGTCGATCATCTCTAATCTCAAAGAGCTCAACTATGCCTTTATCCGTTTCTTCTTTGACCAAAAGGAAAACAGTGAAGTCTTCAGTTTCTTTAAAGATGTCCTCAAGACCACTTTTTATGATTTTAAATACAAGGACGAACGCTTTATTACGATCGCTGAATTATATGCCAAAGAAAATGTTCATCAGTGTGAACTTTTATTAAAGGAGATCCTAGAAAAATATACGCATGAAGCTGAGGTCATCTTTGACTTATATACCCATGATGACCACGCCTATCGCTTAAGCAATCTTGATGGTTTAGTCAAATATGAAGAAATGAAAGTAGGGGCAGACAAGTGAATCTTCCCAAGTTAAACGCCGCCATAAAAAAGGTCGATGTTGCAACACTATATCTTGTTGCAGATATATTTAAAATACGCGCACCAAAGCTGAGAAAAAAAGAATTGGCACAGTTTTTAAGTCCGCTCTTAGCCGATAATCTGGTCAATGCCTTGATCTATCTTGATGAAGATGAATACAGCACCTTTAAGATGATCGTCAAGGAAAAGGGAAGCTGTGACCGAAATTTGATCAATTCTTCAAACAGCGCCTTGGTGAGTCTTTTGCTGTTGGATGTGGGATATAAGTATGTCAAGATCCCACAAGAGATCTATGAAGCATATTTAAAGCTAAGTCCCAGCCAACGATCCAAGATCAATAAGTGTGTCAAAGCTAATACAGCATATTTAAAACTGACCAAGGGCCTTATTAATATCTACGGGGTCTTGTCTTTAAATGAATACAGCAATCTCTTAGAACGCTATCTTGAAAAGATCGACGATAAATGTATCACAAGGATCTTGCGCTTTGAAAGAGATGAAGCTTTTTATATCGATGAATATGAAGAGGATCACTATCTTATCTCATTTTTGCTTAAATACGATGAAGAGGGAGAACTATTACCTAATATCATCGATGGTCATGAAGTCTATGCCAGAGAATACCTTCCTCTTGATAAGGTCTTAAGTTATGCTAAGGACGGTCATATCGAAGATGAAGAAATGTTAAATAATCTGATCGCGCTTTTAAATCAGGCTAAGGTCGACGAAGAGATCATCGATGAATTGACTTTTATAGTGCGCACCCTTTTAAAAGTCGGCAATGTCCCGCCTTATTTTGTCATGATGGCTTTAGAAGAAGCCGGCGAGATCCCAAGTGATGCGGAACTATACAAGGATATCGTCTTAGAATCCCTTAGACTTTATGGCAAAACCAGGATCTTTGCGCTTAACGGTTCCTTGATCGAAGATATGATCGAATATGAAGATTTCAGCCCGCTTGAAGAAATGGCCTAACATAATATAGTCTGATTTAGCATTAAAAAACAGGTTTTTAATGCTGTTTTAGATAGGGATATCAAGTATAAAGATTTTATTTCGATAGTGCTAAGCTTATGCTAGAATAGCACTTGAAAGGAATGTTTACATATGTTAGAAATTAAAAACTTCAGCAAATCCTACGGGGATAAGAAAGCGGTCGACGGCTTGTCTTTGACGATCAAGGATGGCGAGATCTACGCTTTCATCGGACACAACGGCGCTGGGAAGACCACGACGCTCAAGGCAATTGCCGGTATCCTGCCTTTTGATGAAGGCGAGATCATCATCAATGGCCATGATATTAAAAAAGAGCCCTTAGTCGCTAAAAAAGAGATGGCTTATATACCCGATAATCCCGATCTTTATGATTTCTTAAAGGGCATTGACTATATTAATTTTATCGCTGATGTCTATGGGGTTGAAAGCGATGTAAGAAAAAAACGTATTGAAAAATATGCCAAACTTTTAGAGATCTATGACGACCTTTCAGATCCCATTGGTACCTATTCACATGGTATGAAACAAAAGGTAGCTTTGATCGCTGCCCTAGTTCACGACCCTAAAGTGATCTTGATGGATGAACCCTTTGTGGGCTTAGACCCCAAGGCTTCACACACCTTAAAAGAGCTGATGCACAAGATGTGTGATGAAGGCGCCTTGATCTTTTATTCCACGCATGTCTTGGAAGTAGCTGAAAAGCTTTGTGACCGCGTAGCGATCATCAAAAAAGGCAAACTCTTAAAAGAAGGCAAGATGGAAGATGTTGTCGGGGATGATTCCTTAGAAGAGGTCTTCTTAGAACTCGAGGGTGAGAATAATGTTGTGGAAACTCATTAAGATCCGTCTTAAAGCCCGTTTCTTCTCTTTCAATCAAAGCAAGAAGAAAAAGTATTCGAAAGGCAAGATCGTAGGTATGGCAGTCTTGGTCCTATATTGTGTTGTCGTCTTTTTTGGTCTTTTTGGCATGACCTTTAACGGGATGGCGCCCTTATTACACCAGCTTAATTTGGACTGGGGCTATTTTACGCTGGCCTTTTTGATCGCTTTTCTTTTGAGTCTTATCACGGTCGCCTTTATTACCTATCAAGAAATCTATAAGGCGAAAGACAATGAACTTTTGATGTCCCTACCGATCAAGCCCAGAGATATCTTATTAAGTCGGGTCTTTACGGTCTTGGTATTCAGTATCTTGATCGAAGCGATCGTTTTGATCCCGGCGATCGTCGTCTATTTATTAAACTACAGCCTGCCGCTAATGGGTATCATTAATTTTATCCTGTTATATATCGGCTTGTCTTTCTTAATAATAGCTATGTCTTCGCTTGTATCTTATATAATTGCGCTTGTTATGCCTAAGTTTGGCCGTTTTAAGAATCTTGTGATCATTGCGGTCTTTGTGCTGGCTTTTGGTGCCTATATGTTGGCAGCCTTTCAGATCAATCATGTCATCGAGATGTTTATTGCCAGCGGAAAAGATCTGATCCAAGCGATCAGAGAAGCCCTTCCGCCTCTTTACTATTTAGGCATTGCGGTCACAAGCGGTGACCTCTTAGGGCTGTTTATGAATCTTTTGATCTTTGTGGTGCCTTTTGTGATCATGATGTATATCTTAGCGCGCAATTTCATCAATTTGTCGATTGCCCGTCCAAAAACTAAGAAGCACATCTATCGCGGTGGCAACACTAAAAAAGATAATGTCGTCTTTGCCCTGATCAAAAAGGAGTATAAGCACTATACCAATAATGCGATGGTCTTCTTAAATGCGGCCATGGGTATTATCTTTGAAGTCGTTATCCTGGTCTTGTTTATCTTTAATCTGGAAAATTTACGCCCGATCTTTGAAGCCGAGATCCTAAGGCCCTATCTTTTAGCTTTATCGATCGCTGTGATCATCTATGTCTCTTCATTAAATATTATGTCAAGTTCGATGATCTCGATCGAGGGCAAGTCCTTTTATATCCTAAGAAGTCTGCCTCTTAAGACAAAGACCATCCTCTGGTCTAAGTTTTTGGCGCACTTTGTCTTTTCAACTCCTTTAGGCCTTGTCGTTTCGATCATCTTTGGCTTGGTCTTTGACTTTAATCTTGTCGAATTTTTAGCACTGATTTTGGTACCGATGACTTTTACGGTCTTTGTAGATCTCTTAGGCCTCTTGACCAATCTCTTAAAGCCGCGCTTTGATTGGACAAACGAAGTAAGCTGTGTCAAACAAAGCCTGCCAGTCGCCATTACGATCTTAACATCAATGGCCGTTGCCATGGCGATCGTCGGAATTTATGCGTGGCTGTTGACAGAAATGGATATAAATCTCTATATTGCGATCCTAACACTGATCTTTGTCGTAGTTGACTTCTTGATGGCCTTAGCCTTAAACACATGGGGTGTTAAAAGATTTGAAACGCTATGATAAAAAGTCCAACTGCTTTTAAAGTTGGACTTTTTATCAAATCAACCAAACGGGAACACACCAGTTTTGATCATTAATCGGCAATAAGTCATTAGCCATACAAATAACGTTTCCTGTTCCAATTTCAATTTTTAATGAGTCCAGACCATTAAACGTAGCTAGAGGATTCAAGACAGCAAAGTTTTTGATTGCTGCTTTAGTGGGGGATGCCGCTTTTTTGATCTCGATTGGTGAAATGATCCTGTTTTGATAAAGCAAGAGAGCGATCTCTTTTTTATCTTTATCCCTGTAATAATAAATAGGCGGTTCTTTGCCAGCATTTAAAAGACGGGTGTTAGAAAGATGACTTTTCTAGATCGACCCGTCTTATGATCACTTCAAACTACTGATCTTTAAAAGCGTTAAATAACAGCACTGTCACAACAGTAAAACAGACTACGATCAGCGTTGGGCAAACGATGATAAGAGCAGCGCCAAGATCGCCAAAGAAATTATGGCCCGGAGGCTTTAGAAACATATGGGCATTAACTGTCGTTATAATACATGCCGCTACATATAAGATCAGCAGTGTAACCTGTTTATTATTAACTTTTTTCATTTAACCATTACCCCATTTTAAAGTCTTTCACGGTAAGCATTATATTTATCTTCTATAAACAGACCGTTTGATAAGCAGACTATTCATCGTTGTCCATTAGTATGTACCCCTGACTCAACCAAAGCTTTAGTCCCTTTCTTTAATTACATTTTAATATATATAATTGAAAAGCCTTTTTACATTTTCTTTAAAGATACAACGATATTTACAGGGTATGATCGAGATGCTTAATGTTCAACTTTCAAGTCAGTTATTTTCATAAAAAGAACTTTCAAAAACAGTTATGTCGATGAATTCACCATTGCAAGAGGCTGAATCATTGAGCAGTTTATCTTCTACAAACGGCTTGGTTTCATTATAGATACCGATAACTTCTTCTTTGTCAAAGCTTTGCACATAATAATT
>CALVCF010000007.1 GCA_944325935.1 uncultured Erysipelotrichaceae bacterium
GCATCATTAACTGACGATATGTAATATAATCATGATTTAATGAAAGACTAAATTCAACTAGAAATGGCAGAAAGACTAAATTCCATTCACTTCCCCTTGAAGTGGAATTTAAGTTTTCAGTTCAGGACTAGAATTAAAGATTTTGATGAATTTGCTTTGAATGAATAAAGTATGTTAAAATAGACAAGGCGCAACAAGTATGCTCTAATTTGGTCAGGACCGGAAGGTAGCAGCCATACGAACCTCTGCTTGTGTGTGCCTTTTTACTTATGATGAACTTAGGAGATTATATGGATATCGCCTTAAATTTAGCAAAAGAGGCGATGCAGGAGGATGAAGTGCCGATCGGGGCCCTGATCGTTAAAGATGACAAGGTCATAGCCGCTTCGCATAATACCAAAGAGCGTCAAAAAAGCGCTCTTCATCATGCGGAGATGGAAGTCATTGAAAAGGCCACGCAAGTCTTGGGTACCTGGCACCTTGAAGGATGTACTTTATTTGTGACCTTAGAGCCTTGCCTGATGTGTACAGGGGCGATCATCAATTCAAGAATTACATCTCTTTGTTTTGGAGCCTTCAATCCTAAAGGGGGTGCGATCGTCTCTAATCTGAATCTTTTGGGAATTAAAGGTCTCAACCACTATCCAAAGATCATTCCTGGTATTAAAGAGAAAGAATGCGCCGCATTATTAACTGATTTTTTTAGGCAAAAACGCCAAAAGACGTCCTAGGGACGTTTTTTTAAAAGTCAGCCCTGGGCGTGCTATAATTATATATAGATTATGAGTTATCAAGTATTATATCGAAAATATCGTCCACAGACTTTTGAGGATATTGTTGGACAAGAGTATATCGTCAAGACCTTGCAAAACGCGATCAAAGAACACAAATTGGCTCACGCCTATCTTTTCTGCGGTCCACGTGGCACAGGCAAGACCTCGATCGCCCGCATTTTTGCTAAGGCAATCAACTGTACCGGCGAAAATGTTCCATGTGAAACATGTGAAAACTGCAAAACTTTTAATGAGGGCAGCCATCCCGATATCATTGAGTTAGATGCCGCTTCTAATAATCAGATCGATAATATTCGCGACCTAGTCAATAAGACCTATTTAAGCCCTATGATGGGCAAATATAAGATCTATATCATTGATGAGGTGCATATGCTTTCAAGCAATGCCTTCAGTGTCTTTTTAAAGACGATCGAAGAGCCGCCAGCAAATGTCATCTTTATTTTAGCGACTACTGAACCTCAAAAAGTGATCAATACAGTTGTTTCAAGGTGCCAGCGTTTTAACTTCCATAAGATCAACAAAAACGCTATGCTAGAAAGACTTAAACTCATTATGAAAAAAGAGGGCTATCCTTATGAAGAAGAGGCCTTAAAGCTGATCATTGACCTATCTGATGGCGGGATGCGTGATGTTTTATCGCTGCTAGAACAGGCTTTAGCTTATGGTGCTTATGATCTTAAAACAAAGGATGTCCAAAAAGTCTTTGGCGTTTTAAGCAAAGAAGAAATGGTAGCTTTAGTCAAAGCGCTTTTAGAGCACAATGTCGAAGGGGCTCTGAATCTCTTGGAGCACTATTATGAAGAGGGCGCAGATCTCGAAAAACTATTGAAAGATTTGATCGTCGTCTATAAAGATATTCTGTATTTGAAAAATGACGCTGCCGATCTTTTAGAGATCCTATCAAAAGAAGAGGCGCAAGAGCTAAGTCAGGCTTTTGATACGACAAGCCTACTGGAAGCGATCGATGTCTTATTTGATACATTAAAAAATGCTAAATTGACTAAAGAAGAGATCTATCCCTATATCGATGTTGCTATGATCAAATTAAGCAATATAGAAAAAGATCGAACTGCTAAAAAGAGCGAAGAAAAAAAGGAGGCAATCGTTAAAGAGGCAGCGCCTGTTGAAGTTGTTCAAGAAGAAATAAAAGAAGAAGAGTCCAAAAGCGAGAATGAAATAGAAGAGCGGCCGCTTAATATCATTGAAAAGCCCTTAGAGTTTTACTTGGCGATCTTAAAGAAAGCGACTAGAGAAGAAAAACAGGCTGATCAGGTGATCTATGAAAGGATCGCTGATCTTCAAAATGACCTCCGCTATCGCCTTTATTATGAAGCGCTTAAAGATAGCGAGATTTTTGCCGATGATCAAGAAGCGATCATTTTCTGTTTTAAGAGCGAACTTTTAGCAAGACAATTAAACGACAGCGCCTTTAATAAAGAGCTGTACTTCTTCTTTAAAAATGAATTTAAAATCGATAAGATGCTCTATGCGATCGACAATATCACGAAAGCGAAACTGATCGAAATGTATCGCCATCTAAAAGATTATGACCTGGATAATTACCATGTTGAAAAATATGAAGAAGAGCGAAGCGACAGCTTTGAAGATAAGCTCAGGGACTTCTTCGGGGCCGATAAGGTCAAAGTCGAGGATTGATATGAACCGTGACAGTTTCATCGACAGAGTCAAAAACAGCGATCAAGCGATAACGATGGCTTATGAAGAGCTTAATGCCACCACTTTTAAGGGCAGCAGCAAAGAGATGAAGATCTCGGTCAAGATGCGAGGTAACTTTGAACTAGAGGACTTTCAAAATCCTGAAAATCTGGAGGGCGAGAAACTTAAACAAGCATTGATTGAAGCGGTCAATGATGCGATCGATCATATTAAAAAAGATCGTCATAAGATCGCTCGTAAGATCATAGAAAATGAATGGAGCGATTTTAAATGATAAATGATACATTGATCGAAGAGACGATCAAAGCCTTGAAGAAACTTCCGGGCGTTGGTGAAAAAAGCGCCTGGCGTTACTTTTTTAGTTTATTAAACGAAGACGAAGGAGAATTAGAAAAGTTTGGCCATTTACTGATCAGACTTAAAAAAGAGATCAAAAAATGTCCTAAATGTGCCTGTTTAAGCACTAACGGACATTGTGAATTCTGTGATGATCCCAATCGTGACCAAAGTAAGATCATGGTGGTTTCATATATTCAAGATGTTATGGCAATTGAAAAGACCGGTGTCTATCATGGACTTTATCATGTCCTTGATGGCGTGATCTCATCATCAAAAGGGATCTATGCTGATGATCTCAATATTCATAACTTGAAAAAGCGGATCGATGATCAAGTTAAAGAAGTCATCATAGCCACATCAGCGACGATCGATGGCGAGATGACAGCCCTATATCTTGATAAGATTCTAAAAAGACCAGGTCTTTTAATCACAAGACTGGCTCATGGCCTGCCGATGGGGGCGAGCCTTGATTACGCCGATGAATTGACCTTGATCAAAGCGATGGATAATCGAAGAAAGGTGGAAGAAGAAAATGCTTAAAGATATTGAAATAGCACAACAAAACCAAATGGAAGCGATAAGTGAGATCGCTCAAAGAGCACATATCAAAGAAGAAGCCTTAGAAAGCTATGGCAAATACAAAACCAAAGTAAATGTCGATTATCTAAAAGAAGCCAAAGAAAAAGGGAAATTGATCTTAGTGACCGCAACTAATCCCACTAAGGCCGGTGAAGGCAAGTCAACGATCACGATCGGTTTGGCCGATAGCCTTAGGGCCAGCGGTAAAGATGTCATTGCTTGTTTGAGGGAACCTTCAATGGGTCCGGTCTTCGGTCTAAAAGGTGGGGCCACCGGCGGCGGTTATGCACAGGTCATGCCGATGGACGAAATCAATCTCCATTTTACCGGCGATATGCACGCTATTACGGCAGCCAACAACTTAGTTTCGGCGGTTTTGGATAATTCGATCTATCAAGGCAATCCTTTAAAGATCGATCCCAGCAAGGTAGTGTGGAAGCGTTGTTTAGATCTAAATGATCGCACTTTGCGCGATATTACCATCGCCCAAAACAAAAAATCCAACGGCGTGGAAAGAGCGGATCATTTTACAATTACTGTAGCTAGCGAGACGATGGCGATCCTTTGTCTAGCGAAAGATCTGGCGGATTTTCAAAAAAGAATGGAAAGCTGCATTGTCGCTTATACCTATGATGATAAACCCATCACAATCAAAGATCTCGGGATCGGGGGATCATTAGCGGTATTAATGAAAGATGCCCTTAAGCCTAACCTTGTCCAGACCTTAGAACATACCCCCGTCTTAGTCCATGGCGGACCATTTGCGAATATCGCGCACGGCTGCAATAGTTTGATCGCTACCAAGACAGCATTAAAATTAAGTGATTATGTTGTGACCGAAGCCGGTTTTGGCAGTGATCTAGGGGCCGAAAAATTCTTAGATATCAAATGTCGGGTCGGGGCCTTGAAACCCAGTGCCATCGTTTTAGTGACGACCTGCCGCGCTTTAAAATTAAATGGCGGCAAGGACGAAAAAGAACTTAAGACAGAAGATGTCCAAGCTCTTGAAAAAGGCATTGCCAATTTGAGCAAACATCTTGATTCGATGCGGCAATACGACGTGCCGGTCATCGTCTGCCTCAATCGTTTTGAAGAGGATACTAAACAAGAGATTGCCGCCCTGGCCAAGTGGTGTGAAGAAGTAAAGGTCGACTTTAGTATTGCCACCAGTTTTAAAGATGGGTCTAAAGGTGGTCTTGATCTAGCTGATAAAGTAGTTAAATTATGTGAAAGAGAAAATCATTTTCATCACTTATATGATGACAACATGAGCTTAGAAGACAAGATCAAAAAGATCGCCCAAAAGATCTACGGGGCCAAAGATGTCGAGTTTAGTGAACTCGCGCTCAATAAACTTAGCGATTATACAAGACGCGGTTATGGCAAGATGATGGTCTGCATGGCTAAGACCCAAAATTCTTTGACCGATGATGCCAAGGTGTATGGCTTTCCCAAAGACTTTGTGATCCATGTCAAAGATGTATCTTTGAGTGTTGGGGCAGGTTTTGTGGTTGCCTATACCGGCAATATCTTGACGATGCCAGGTTTGCCCGTACATCCCAATGCCTGCGATATCGGGATCGATAAAAAAGGAAAGATCTATGGGCTTTTCTAAGGATTGCCTTTTAAAGGTCTACGATGAAAAAAACTATCTGGCCAATGTCTTGGTGCCTTTAAGCTACCGCTTTAAAAGAGTCGTCTTTTTTAGTCGCAAAAGAGCCAACGAAAAGCGTTACCAGGCGATTAGAAAGCTATTAGAGCGCCATCAGATCAAGATGGAATTTGTCATTGTGCAAAAAGAAAAGATCATCGATGAATATTTAAATCAGAATCCAGCTGCGGTAATCGATGTCTCGGGCAACAAGTATTTAGGTCTATACCTTTTTGAAAAAAGCATTACTTCCAAAAGAGCGATCCTTTACTATGACGATCAAGAAAACGTCATCAAAGATTATCGATCACATCGCGCACTAGCTGATGAGGTCTATCACTTAGGCATTAGAGATATCATTGCCCTAAGCGGCGCCGATTTTGAAAGCAATATGCACAAGCTGCCACGCAAAGCAGATTTCAGTACGATCAAGGCGCTCATGCAGGAAATGAAGGAGCATTATCCAAGTTTTACGCATTTGATTGGTAGCTTAGCACAAGTCATCGCCAAAGAAGAAGATGACAAGATCTATCTTGATCCAAAGCGCCAAAGCGCGTTTAAAAGCGATATCAGTTTTAGTCTTTTAGAAAAATACGGTATCTTAGCGATTGAAAATAATTGTCTGATAATCAAAAAAGAAAGCTTTCGGCCTCTTTTGATCAATGCAGGGGCGTGGCTTGAGGCTTATCTGTACATTATTTGTAAAGAAAGCGGCTTATTTGAGGAGGGGGCAATGAGCGTCGTGATCGATTTTCGCGGCAGCGATAAAAAATACCCGATCACCTGTGAGATCGACCTTATTCTTTTAAAGAATAACCGTCTTTTATTAGTTTCCTGCAAGTCCAACAAGGTCGATGCCGCATCAGTTAATGAGATCTGCTTACACAATTATGTCCTAGGCAATAATTTGTCGACAGCCATGATTGCCACCATGGAAGATTTGAATGTCAAAAATCCTACGATCTATCAAAAAGCACGTGAATTAGCGGTCGCCGTCCTTGATGTACCGCGTTTGATGCAAAAGGATGCTCCGCAAGTGATCATGACTTGTTTGATGGGCGAGTATAAATATGAGGGGGTCAGGTCATGAGCTCAATTGTCTATATCAGCGATGGACGCCTCATTGAACTGCATCGTTTGATGCGCCACAAAGAGATGAACTTTTGGCGTCTTAACGCCAATCCCAATTTCACCAACTTTAAACAGGGCGATCTAATGTTCTTTATGTCAAAAGATAAAAAGGATCGTCGCCGAAAAGAAAAGGGGATTGTGGGTTATGGTGTTGCAGAGCGCTTTGAGACCGGTGCTGTCTCGACTATGTGGGAGCGCTATAAGAGTTATAACGGATATAATCGTCTAAGCGATTTTCAAGAAGCTATTTTAAAGGTGTCTGTAAAAGAGGAACTGCCTAAAAAGATCAGCTCGATCTATTTAAAGAATGTGCAATTTTTTCAAGACCCGATCTTTTTAAGTGACTGTGGGATAGCATTTCGCAAATATACCGAAAGCTTCATCTATCTTGATGAGATGGGTCAAGATGCCATCAAGATCTTAGAGCGGGCCAAAGGCAATCTCGATCTTTGGTCAAGTAGCGAAGAAGAAAGCGATATTATTGAAAAGATGCAACTTTTAGCCGTGATCAACGGCGCCTATGATCGCTATGGCTTAGGCGATCTTGTCAAGGATCGCTATCGCGCTAATAACGATATGCGCTCGTTTTTAGCTCGCCACATGGGCTTTAGCTCAATAAAGAACAGCCTGCTAGAGGCCTATCGCTTATATCAAAACCAGCTGACGATCGCCTTGTTCAAGCCCTTCCATCAGGAAAAAGAAAAGGCCACGCGCATCCTTTTGGGACAGGCAGCCCTTTACAAGCATTTAATCTTAGCTAATTATCCCTTTGATCTAAAGATCAGTTTTATATCAGGAGATAACGATAAAGAATTAGAAGATTTAATGAACTCGATCTAGTGATGGCCGTGATGACCGTTGTAATCTTGCGAGCTATCTTTTAATAGTTCTAGAATCTCTTTAACCGACATGGAATTGACATCGTCAATTTCAAGGTCATAACCTTCCTCGACCAGCAATAAATAATAGCGATATTTTCCAGAACTCATATTATGGTGGTGCGCTTCGCTTGTATATTCTGAAGATGCTTCATGACAATGAATATTTTCATAGTCATCGATATAATCCCCAATACTTTCTTCCATATCTTGTTTCTTATGTTCATCATCACAGATCAGGGTAATAGATAAGACTTCGTCATTTGATAAATAAGTTTGAATGGTCGGGGATGCAATGAGTTCTTGTAAGACGTCGTTATAATCAGCGCCAAAAAAAGACAGCCCTTCAACAAGATCTGCGCCATCGTCGTTGTAGGCCTTGATCGCGATCACTCGGTCGAAACGGTTCAGTGTAAGCTCTAAAGAAGGATTGAGATCAAAGGAGATATAAGAAACAGGCAAGAAGTAAAGATAATAGGTCATAACAAATACAAGGACGAAAGCCCCAAAAGAGAGAAGCAGTTTAGGATAGTGCGTTTTTTTGGCATGTTTTAAAACATAGGCATAGGTTTTAGTTTTTAATTTTTCCGTCGCCTTAATCTGATCAAACGTTTCTTTAATCAAGTCCCTCACCTCCCAGTATGACCTTTAATTTTTCTCGGCCGCGCGCCAGTAAGCTATAGATAGTATTAGGTTTTTTGTGCAAAAGCTTTCCGATCTCGCTGGCATTATAGCCCTCATAATAATACAGATAGATGACTTCGCGATATTTCTTTTCAAGCATCATCAGCGATTCGAGAAGCGCCTTGTTCGAAGGATCTTCTAAAAGCGGTTTTTCAATGACATCGTCAAGCGCGACTTTATGAGAGTTAAAAAAGTCTTTGAGTTGATCCTTACAAGCGTTGATCGTAACTCTGATAAACCAGGCTTTGAGATGTTCGGCACTATTAAAGGTTTTATTTGTCTGATAGAATTTCAAAAAGACTGATTGAAAGATATCTTCACTATCAGCCTCGTTTTTAAGATAGACGACACAAAGGCGTTTGACCATATCGCCATAGGTATCGATCGCTTTTAGTAATTCGCTTTCGGACACCATGAATGTTGATGATGCACATGCTGCATATTGATGTGATGATGTTTATAATGATGAGAATTGTTACAATCAATCCTCATGCCAGCACAATCACTCCGCGTGCTGTTTTGATAATGATTCGCTAAAGAAGAATTATCGGTCTCCTTGGCCAAGATCGCACTTCCTAAAAGAAAGAAAACACCAAGCGTCAATACAACGACTAATAATTTTTTCATGTTCTGATCCTCCTTCGTAATTAATACGATTCAAAAGGCTGGAATCTTGCATTATTTTGTATTTTTTAATTGTTTTTTGATGTTTTCGATCTCCTTCATCTTGCGATCGACTTTAATTTCAGCTCCTTGATCAGAAGGCTGATAATAGATGCGGCCTTTTAATTTATCAGGAAGACAGGACATTGAGGTAATGTGGCCTTTAAAATCATGGGCATATTGATAACCTTTACCATAGCCAAGGTCTTTCATAAGGCGGGTAGGAGCGTTGCGGATATGTAAGGGAACGGGCTCTTCCATTGTTTTTAAGGCGTCTTCTTTCGCTTTGAGATAGGCGCTTTCTAGAGCATTGGATTTAGATGCCAGCGAACAATAGACGACCGCATGACTCAAGTGGACATTGCATTCCGGCATGCCTAAGTAGTGACAGGCCTGATAGGCGGCAACAGCGATCTCTAAGGCCCGCGAATCAGCCATGCCAATATCTTCACAGGCGAAGCGGACGACTCGCCTTGCGACATATAGTGGATCTTCCCCGCCTTCAAGCATCCTAGCTAAATAATAAAGGGCGGCCTGTACATCAGAATTGCGCATACTTTTATGCAGGGCACTGATCAGGTTATAGTGTTCTTCGCCCTTTTTATCGTATAAGAGAGTACGTCTGTTTAAAACCTGTTTAATAAGATCTCTTGAGACGATGATCGTATCGTCTTCTAATGGTGAATTATCGATGACCATCTCAAATGTATTCAGACAAAAGCGGGCATCGCCATGGGCAAAATGGGCAATGGCCAAAAGATCTTCTTCACTGATTTTGATCTTTTTATCTTTGAAGACGACATCTTCTTTTAAAGTGCGCTTTAAAAGCTTTAAAAGATCTTCGCTGCTAAGGGCGTTTAAGACAAAGACCCGCATTCTTGAAAGAAGGGCGCTATTGACTTCGAAGCTGGGATTTTCAGTCGTTGCCCCGATCAAGACGATCGATCCCTTTTCAACATAGGGCAAGAAGGCATCTTGTTGGGCCTTGTTAAAGCGGTGGATCTCATCGACAAAAAGAATGGTCTTTTGACCCATGATCAGACGTTCATCAGCTTCTTTCATGACCGCTTTGATCTCTTTTATGCCCGAAGTTACAGCCGAAAAATTCACAAAACAGCTGTGGCTCTTTTGAGCAATGATACTGGCTAATGTGGTCTTTCCTACACCCGGCGGGCCCCAAAAGATCATGGAGCTCAGCTCATCGCGCGCGATCATTTCATATAAGATCTTGCCCTTGGCGACCAAATGTTCCTGGCCGACAAAATCTTCGAGCTTTTTAGGGCGCATGCGATCACTCAACGGTCTTAAGGCGCTATTTGCATCAAAAAGTTTGTTTGTTTCCATAAGTAAATTATAGACCTATTCCTTTACAAAAGTGAGATTGGGGAAGATCTCTTCCATCTTTTCGTTAGGATAATATTCATCGATCAATTTTTCAACAGCATTTGAAGCATTGACGCCTGCTTCACGCTTCGACCAGCGATAGACCACGATTCCACTAGCAAGCGAGTTGACGATCATAAAGATCAAAAGCACGATCGTTAAGACCTTGCCGATCTTATTGGGGATCCTTAAGATCCAAACAGCCATACGCGGATAGATCTCTTTGATCCAAAAGATACCTAAAATGCCCCAAAAGATAGAATATAAAAGGCAGATTCGGCCATTTAGATTAAAAGGCATGGATGAATAATCCCAGGAGACTGAACCAAACAGCAATTCTTGAAAGAAACTGCAGAGATATTCAATAACGCTGCCAACGATAAAACCTCCGCCAAAGGAATAAAAAGTCGAGCGATTGCGATATTTATATAAGAAGAAGGATAAAGCCACGGCCCCAAAGCCATAGACAAGATTAAAAGGACCCCAGATCAAACCGACCCGCGATTCAAAATGCCCGTTTTGGATATAACAATAAAGCATTTCGATAATGACGCCCAAGAAGCTGCCGATAAAAAAGACCCAGAAAAGCTTATAAAAAGTATTCCCGCGCGCAAAGTGTTTTTTCTTGTTTTCGGCATAGTCGATCATAGCGTTGGTGGGATTGGGATTAAAGATCCTAAAACGCGATTTGGATTCTTTTTCATATTGTTTAGCTTCTTTAATACGCGTGTGGATCTCATCAGCGGTGGAATGGGTGCTTTTTTGCATCCTTTGAAACATTTCACTTGCATCTTTTAAAAGTTCTGCCTCATCTTCTAAAGCATCGGTAAGCCGTTTGATATCAGAGACATCCCGGCTTTCTTTAGCTAATTCATCAAACTGAGAGCGTACGCTATAGGTGACATCTTCTTCCAGCTCCAAGAGCTGTTTGCGGACATCATCATAGCGATAACGCAATTTTTTATTCATGTGATAGCGTTTTTTCTTTGTGTCATTCATCATTTATAACCTAGCTTTCTATCATCTATTATAGCTAACTTGGATTTACAAAGGAAATGTATATAATATTAAAGAAGAAAAGAGAATATTATGATCGATCTAAGTTTAAAAGAAGAAAAAGAAGCGATCGATGATCGCGTTATTAAAGCCTATCTGGATGATGAGTTCTTTATGAGCCTTCAAGACTATTTAGATAACGAAGACTATGCGCTGGCCAAAGATGCAACCAAGGGTCTTTATGTTTTGGCTCAAAAACTGGAATTGTACGACCTGTATATGGCACTAGTCGACTTGTACGAAGATATCGATGGCGCCTTTTATCAGGACATTGCCACACATTATGCGGTGGTGAAAAAGATCCACGCCCAACTTTATAAACAATATGAAGACTAGATATCAAGCGATCGTGGTGGGGGGAGGACACGCCGGATGCGAGGCGGCTTATTCCCTTGCCAAGCGCCATATTGACACCCTATTATTGACGATCAAAAAAAGTCATATTGCATCTATGCCTTGCAATCCTTCGATCGGGGGACCAGCCAAAGGGATCGTTGTCAAAGAAATCGACGCCCTAGGCGGTATCATGCCCATTGTAGCCGATATGACCGCCTTGCAGTTTAAGATGCTCAATACAACTAAGGGACCGGGAGTAAGAGCTTTAAGAGTCCAAAGCGACAAATTAGCTTACGCCAAGAAGATGCAAGAGATCTTGGATGATATGAAGGATCTGACGATCATTGAAGCTTTAGTGAGCGGTATTGTCCTTGAAGACCATAAAGTTATCGGAGTAAAGATAGATGAAAAGACGATCTATGCCGATGTGATCATTTTAACAACAGGGACCTACATGGACTCTTTGATCATGGTATCAGATAAAGTCAAAGCCGAAGGGCCGTATGGCGATAAGACCACCAAAGATCTCAGCGCCTCTTTAAGAAAGGCCGGGCTAAGGCTTTTTCGTCTAAAGACCGGAACACCACCGCGCGTTAAGACCGATTCGATCGATTTCAGCAAGACCCAAAAAGAAGCGGGGACCAATGAGAGATTATACTTCAGTGAGACTTCCAAAGAGCTGTTGCCTTATGCTGAACAATGGCCTTGTTTTTTGACATACACGACAAGTGAGACCTTAAAGATCATCCGCGACAATCTCGATCGCTCTTCGATGTATTCAGGCGTTGTGAAGGGCGTGGGCCCAAGATACTGTCCATCGATCGAAGATAAGGTCGTGCGTTTTAGCGACAAAGAACGCCATCAAATCTTTTTGGAACCTGAAAGTAAAGAGTTGGATACGACTTATGTACAGGGTTTTAGCACCTCAATGCCTTATGAAATCCAGGAAAAAATGGTCAAAAGCATCATCGGCCTTGAAAAGGCAGTCATTGATAAATACGCCTATGCCATCGAATATGATGCAATCGACCCTTTGCAAATCAAGCCTAATCTTGAATGCAAGAAGATCGAAAATCTCTTTATTGCCGGACAGATCTTAGGTACTTCAGGTTATGAAGAAGCAGCTGGCTTAGGTTTAATGGCTGGTATCAATGCGGCCATGAAGTTAGAGCACAAGGAGCCCTTGATCTTACGAAGAGATGAAGCCTATATCGGAGTCATGATCGATGATCTAGTTACCAAGGGCACTAAAGAGCCTTATCGCCTTTTGACTTCCAGAGCGGAATATCGGCTTTTACTAAGACATGACAATGCCGATCTGCGCCTTGAAACATATGGCTATAAGTATAATTCTTTAGAACAAGAACGCTATGATCGCTTTTTAAAGCGAAAACAGGATATTGAAGATATCATCACTTTATTGAAAAACAGCTCGGTCAAAGCAAAGGACTTGCCGGATTTAATGCGCAGCATGAATGCTTATGAGCTCATCAAAAGACCGGAGCGCGATATTTTGGAATTAGTGCCTGTTTTAGGGCTTGATTATGATGAAGAACTTTTAAAAAGGGCTCAGATCGAGATCAAGTATGCCGGCTATATCGAAAAAGCCAAAAAAGAAGCCCGTCGCATGCAAAAGATGGAATATATGAAATTAGCCCCCGATATCGATTATAATAAGGTCATGAATTTGTCCTTAGAGGCTAGACAAAAGCTAAATGAAGTCAAGCCGCTGACTTTAGGACAGGCCATGCGGATCTCAGGGATCAACCCCAGCGATATCCAGGTCTTGGCGGTATATCAAAAGGAGATAAGCGATGCAGATAAGTGATGTGATCAGTGATGTAAAGGTATATGGCTTTGAAGACGCTCTTAAGGGAGCGCGTTATTCGATGGCTGTCGACCTTGATAAGGTCAAAGGCGACTTGGAAAAGACTCAGATCAAACTGGCTCAAGCTCCGATCGGCTCTGGACATGACAATTTTTTAAATGGCATCATTGTCCAATTTGATCTGACCTTCACCAACAAGGCCTGGGTCGAAGCTGAACGCTACCACTTTTTAGACTTCATCTCATCACAAAGCACTATGCATCGCATCGCGCGTTTTGATCTTGACAAATCTTATATTGAATATGTCGACGAAAGGATCGTCGCGATCATGAAAGAAAAGGTCAAGGCCTATAACGATCTTTTAAACCATGACAAGAGTGACCCCCGTTTAAACAAACTTTATCTTGAACTTTTATATTCAAATCCCGCCGGTTTTAAATTGACCGCAAAGATGACGACTAATTATCGCCAACTAAAGACGATCTATGCCCAACGCCGTCATCATCGCCTTCCTGAGTGGCAGGTCTTTTGTGATTGGATCTTAACCCTGCCCCATAGCGAGCTCATTACAAAGATCCAAGATTAGGAGCAGCAATGGATAATCTTTTAAATATCCTGCCATATTTTTTAGTCAGCCTGATCATGGCGTTTATCTTGACTCCGATCATTCAATCCTTTGGCTTACGTCACAATATTATCGCCAAAGAAAACAAGCGGACCGTCCACCATGGGAGGATCACCAGAATCGGCGGGCTTGCGATCTATTTAGCGATCACGTGGGTCATTTTGATCATGACGCCCTTAGATAAAGGAACGATATCGATTTTGATCGGCGGCACGATCGTTTTTTTAGGCGGCTTTTTAGATGATATGTATAATCTGAAACCTCTGGCCAAGCTAGCTTTTATCATGCTGGGGTCTTTGGTACCGATCTTATTCGGCGACGTCCTTTTACAAAGCATCAACCTCTTAGGACAGCGGATCAATATCGAAGCCTTTGACGTCTTAGTCTCTTTTTGTTGGATCGTGGGCTTGTCCAATGCGATCAACTTGATCGATGGCTTGGATGGTTTAGCCAGCGGCATCAGTTTTATCATTGTCATCACTTTCTGCATCATCGGCTCTTTTTCAGGCCATATCCATACAACAATCATAGCTGCGATCGTTGCCGGGGCCTTATTGGGCTTCCTGCCTTTTAATTTCCATCCAGCTAAGATCTTTTTAGGGGATTGCGGTGCCTTGTATCTTGGTTATATGATCGCCTGTCTTTCGCTGTTGGGTTTTAAGACCTCTACTTTTATCTCTCTGGGCTTTCCGATCATCATCGTCTTTGTGCCTTTAGAAGACACCGTTTTGGCGATCATTCGCCGTAAACTAAAAGGTCAAAGCGTCACCACGGCCGATCGGCAGCACTTGCACCATATCATTATGTATAAACTGGGTGTATCGCACGAAAATACCGTGCTTATTCTATATCTTGTCACAGCCTTATTCTCGATCGCGGCGATCGTTTTATATTTTAGTGTATTTTGGGGCTTGATCATGATCTTTATCTTATGTCTGATAGTGTGGATCTTTATTGAACTGACGGGAATGGTATCGGTCAACTTCCACCCCCTGATCGGTCTATGCCGCAGACTGACTGGTCATCCGAAAAAAAGCGATACCGCCTTGTTTGAAGCTAATAAGATCAAGCACCGGCCATAAGGAGAAAAAATGATGGATCTAAAGGAAAAACTGACTGTACTTAACAAGTGGGAATTTAAAAAAAGCGCCTACGAACTTTTGATCGCCACTGCTTATTTTGATGATGAGACGATTGCGCCCAAAAGCGGGCAAAATTACCGCTATGAGCGCTTAGCTTTAATGGCGGGCGAGATCTATGAGATCAGCGTCGATCCCAAGATCAAGGAGCTCTTGTTCGAACTTGAAAAAGAAGAGCTGGATGAAGTCACCAAGCGTAAGGTAAAGCTTTTGAAGAAAGAATTTGAAGAGACGGCCAAAATCCCGCAAGACTTCTATAAAGCTTTTACCAAAGCTTCACTTGAGGCGCAAGCCGCGTGGATGAGAGCCAAGGAGCAAGATGATTATACGATCTTCAAGCCTCATCTCATCAAGCTCATCGACTATCAAAAAAAGATGGCGCTGTATCGAAGACCCGACAGCGATCCCTATGAGACCATGCTTGATGATTATGAAGAAGGCATGAATAAAAAAGCCTACGACGAGTTCTTTGACCTCATCAAAAAAGAATTGTTGCCGCTGATCGAAAAGGTCGCAAAAAAGCAGATCATCAAAGATGATTTCATCCACGCCTATTACCCCAAAGACAAACAAGCCAAACTGATGGAAAAAATCAATTGCCTGCTTGGTTTTGATAAAAGCTGGGGCTATATGGGCATTTCAGCTCATCCTTTTACTTCTGGTTTTTCAAACAACGATGTAAGAGTTACCACCAGTTATGATGAACATAACATTTCATCCGCGATCTATTCGATCATCCATGAAGTTGGCCATGCCTTCTACGAACATCAGATCGACGCAGCTTTTGAGGGGACGGTCTTGAAAAATGTCTCAAGTGGAATGCACGAATCACAAAGTCGTTTCTTAGAAAATTATATCGGACGACGAAAGAGCTTTATTAAAAACTACTATCCTTATCTGCAAGATCTGTATAAAGAAAACCTCAAAGATGTCGATCTTGACGAGTTCTATCGCGGGGTCAATATCGTTAGACCTTCACTAGTTAGAGTCGATGCGGACGAATTGACCTATCCCATCCATATTCTGATCCGCTATGAGCTTGAAAAGGGCATCTTTGACGGCAGCATTGATCCTAATGAATTAGACCGCATTTGGAATGAATATTATGAAAAATACCTTCATGTCAAAGTAAGAAGCGCTAAAGAAGGGATCTTGCAGGACATTCATTGGTCAGGAGCTAGTTTTGGTTATTTCCCCACTTATGCCCTAGGGAGTGCAGTCGCAAGTGAGATCTTTCACTATATGAAAAAGGAGCTGGATCTTGATAGCCTTTTAGAAAAAGGGGATCTCAAAGCGATCACCGATTATCTAAAAGTTAAAGTCCACCGTTATGGAGCCCTTTACGATCTCAACACTGTTCTAAAGAAGAGTTTTAAAGAAGGCTTTAACCCCCGCTACTATATCGACTACCTCAAAGAAAAATACCAAAAATTGTATCAGCTAGACTAGTTGGCTAATCTTAAAAAAATCTTAATTAATATGACTTTGGCATGTCCTGCTTTATTTTTCATATATAATTAAGAAAAAGGAGGATACAGCATGCATTACACTTATTATTATCATGTACCATCTGTACCATCGTTTGGCAACTTTGCCATCTTGATCATCGCTATTATCATCGTTGTTTTAGTGATGTTGTGTTTTTTAGGAAGACAGAATCGTGGCAAGTATCACGGCTTCTTAGGCCGGCTTTACGACTTCCTCAACTTCCGAAGCTTCACGATCGCCAGTATTTTGAAGTTTTTCTATCTAGTCTTTGCCCTATTGATCCTATTAGGCTTCTTATCGGCCGGCTTTGAAAGTGGCTTTGGTGGCTTTATAGCATCTTTATTAGGCATTGTTTTGGCAGAAGTCGTACTCCGGATCGTCTTTGAGATGATGATGTTAGTGGTGGTGGGCGTATCCAATATCATCGAGATCAACGACAAGCTGGGCGGTGCTAAGGATCATCCTCATTTTATTGATCCCGATACAAGTAAATACGCCGAGAAAATCTCGCAAGGGGCAAATGCCTTAGGGGAGAAGATCAAAGAGACGGCTGAAAACATCGGCAAGGATCAAAAAGAAGAGCCTTCAACAAGCAAGGAAGATGATCAAAAAAATTGATCATCTTTTTTTTGTTTGAGATTGCGCTAAAAGCCCTAAAGATAGCTTCTGATTTAAAAACAGGCACGAACCTGTCATTTTTTGTAATGGGAAATAAGCTGATATATGGGAAATATCATGTTATAATTGGACACGTTATAAGAGGTATCAATGAGAAAAAGATTTTGGATATTAACTATATTGTTGGCTTTGGCGGTCTTGATCCTGCCCCAAAGAGTAGCGGCGGTCGATGAGATCGCAGTAAAAAGCGGGGAATTAGACATTGGCAAGATCAGCGATTATCAAAAGAAATATGATTCCTATGATGTAGGAGTCTGCTCACCCAGCAGCACCAAGACCTATATGGATTATCGGGCGATCACCGCCCGCGGTTCGCGTCAGTACCAATACATACGCGCCCATATGAAAGTCGATGAAAGTACCGGCTTTCTCTATGATGAAGATGGATTCATCGGGGTTGCCCTGGGCTCTTACTATGGGGTCATTGGCGATCGTTATTACTTTACCTTGAGCAATGGCAATGTCTTGCCTTTAGTCAAGATCGAAGAAAAGGCAGACGCCCATACTATCAACGGTTGTGCCCATGGCAGCGATGGCAGCGTCATCGAATTTGTCATTCATCGCGATTACGCCCGCAATTCCTTTGCCCTAAGCGGCAATGGTCTTATCTCTTCTGGCAACTACAACAACAATCCGCTCTTTAGAGGGCAGATCGTCAAGGTGGAAAAAGTTACGGATGAGATCAACCCTAACTATGTGGAATATCACAGTAAAGAAAGCATCGATGTGATCGAACCGACTATTACCCGGGACATATTCCAGTACGCCAGCGGGTATTGATCCCGCTTTTTATTTGACTATGAAACAAGCAGAGTTTAAAGAAAAAGTTGCCGATCTAGGTCTGGTCCTTAATGATGAGCAGTTAGCTAAATTTGATCAATACGCCAAACTTCTGATCGAGTGGAATCAAAAGATGAACCTCACCAGTATCGATGAGCCAGAGATGATCTATCTTAAACATTTTTATGATTCCTTATTATCTATTAAGGAGATCGATTATCAGGGTTCTTTGGCTGATGTAGGTTCGGGAGCCGGTTTTCCTGGTCTAGTTTTAAAGATCGCCTATCCTGATCTTTCGGTCTCATTGATCGAGCCGATCAAAAAGCGCTGTACCTTTTTAAACGAGGTCATCAAGGCGCTGGATCTTAAAAAGATCGAGGTCTTGAATATCCGCAGCGAAGAGCTGGCTAAGAAAAAACGCGAGACCTATGATATAGTTACAGCACGTGCCGTCGCCAGCCTAAATATCTTAAGCGAGCTTTGTGCCCCGCTTGTCAAAGTCGGGGGCTATTTCGTGGCTTTAAAAGGTCCGATGGCTAAAACTGAAGCAAGTGAAGCACAAAAGGCTTTAAAAAAACTCGGCTTAAGCTTAGACAAATATGTTGAAACAGTCTTAGATGACGCGAATCAAAGGACGCTCATTCTACTTAAGAAGATCAAAGCATGTCCTAAGATCTACCCCCGTGATTATGCATTGATCAAAAGGAAACCTTTATGAGAGAAATAAGAACGATCAAAATCAAAGACATCAAACCAAATAAAAACCAACCGCGCCTTGACTTCTATGACGAAAGCATTAAAAACCTGGCCCAATCGATCAAAGAGAGCGGTCTGGTCCAGCCGATAGTCGTCCGGCAAAGCAAAGATGCCTACGAACTGATTGCTGGAGAAAGAAGGCTTCGGGCTTTAAAGTATTTAGGTGAAGAAAAAACAGAAGCGATCATCGATAATCAAGATGATGAAAAAAGTGCTAACATGGCTCTGATCGAGAATTTGCAAAGAGAAGACCTCAGTGCGATCGAAGAAGCCTTAGCGATCAAGAAGATCATGCAGGATGGCTCATACACACAAAGCGAAGTCGCTGCAATGCTGGGCTATAAGCAATCGACGGTCGCTAATAAACTGCGTCTTTTAAGACTTGATGACAAGATCAAAGAGGCTATTGCCCAAAATGTGCTCTCTGAGCGTCAAGCCAGGGCTTTGTTGAAGGTGGAAGAAGAAAAACGCGACGAGGTCTTTGAGACGATCGTGGAAAGAAAGTATAATGTTGCCAAGACGGAAGAATATATCAAAGCCTTAGAACAAAAAAGCAGCACTAAGATCAAAGGCTTCAGCGCTAATGTAAAACTTGGCATCAATACCATCAAACAGGCATACGATCTATGCCGCAAGAGCGGGCTTGATGGCGATTATCACATAAGAGAAAGCGAAGATGATGTCAAAGTCATCATCCGATTTAGAAAACAGGGGTAAAAAAAGATGGGAAAGATCATTGCGATAGCAAATCAAAAAGGCGGCGTGGGCAAAACGACGACCGCCATCAACCTGGCATCAGGACTGGCCTACTTATCCAAGAAGGTCCTTTTGGTCGATTTCGACCCCCAGGGCAATGCCACCCAGGGCCTGGGTTATGAGTTTAAAGATAATCTAACGATCTATGATGTGATCATGTCCGAGCTGGAAGCTGAAGGGGCAATCAAAAGTTTGAAGAAACCGCCGCTTGATATCTTACCGGCTTCCATTTCCCTAGCCGGGGCCGATCTTGAGATGGTCGAGATCGAAAAGGGCCGCGAACAGCTGCTCAAGAATAAACTTGAAAAGATCAAGAATCGCTATGACTATATCATTATCGATTGTCCGCCATCACTTGGCCTTTTAAACACCAACGCTCTTACAGCCGCCGATTCTGTCATGATTCCAGTGCAATGCGAGTATTATGCCTTAGAAGGGGTGACCCAGCTTTTACAAACGATCCGCCTGGTCCAGAAATTATTTAATCCCAAACTCAGGATCGAAGGTGTTCTTTTAACGATGTTCGATGCCCGGACCAATCTTTCAGTCGAGGTCCAGCAAGAGGTCGTCAAGCATTTTAAAGAAAAGACTTATCGCACCTATATTCCCCGCAATATCAAACTTTCTGAAGCTCCATCACGCGGCGAGTCGATCTATGACTATGCGATCAATTCAGAAGGTGCTAAAGCTTATGTATCACTTACAAAAGAAGTATTGAAACACAACCAGGAGGTCAACCATGCCTAAGAATAATAAACTGGGCAAAGGTCTAAATGCCATCTTTGGCGATGAGATCGATGATTTCATCAAAGATATTGAAAATGATAAAGATGCCCCCTCAAGCGCGATCAAAATCAAAGATATTCGCAGCAACCCCTATCAGCCCCGTAAGACTTTTGATGAAGAGAAATTAAAGGAACTGGCCCAATCGATCGAAGAACATGGCGTCTTGCAGCCGATCATTGTCCGCCAAAGCATCAACGGCTATGAACTTATTGCCGGGGAAAGACGCTTAAAGGCCTCGTCTTTGGTTGGTAAAGAGACGATTCCGGCAATCGTTGTCGACTTTAAAGATGAGCAGATGATGGAAGTGGCCCTTTTAGAGAACGTGCAAAGAGAAGATCTCAGTGCGATCGAAGAGGCCGAGGCTTATGACAACATTATTAAAAAGTTAGGCTATACCCAAGACGAACTAGCTAAGCGCATCGGTAAGTCGCGCCCTTATATCACAAATATGCTGAGGCTTTTAAAGCTCCCGGGCGAGATTAGATTGATGTTGATGAAAGGGGAACTGACCTATGGCCACGCCAGGGCACTTATCAACATTGAAGATGAAGAAGAAGCGATCCGACTTGCTCAAAGGGCACTTAAGGAAGGTTTAAGCGTTAGAGAAGTCGAAGAGCTCTCCACCCACAAGAAAGAAACTAAAAAACCAAGAACAACTAAAGAAAGCAAATCGCCTTTCGCCAATGTCGAAGCGATCATGCAACAAAAATTGGCGACCAAGGTCAGAGTTTCTAAGCATCAGATCATGATCAACTTTAGCAGTATTGAAGATTTGAATCGAATCTTAGAACTGATCGATTGCCTGGATGAATAAAAAGAGAAGATGGCAGATCTGATGCCATCTTTTAATTTGCTTTTGCACGCGATCTTCGATCATAAGCTACAAATAGGGGGATAATTAAGATCCCTTTGGCACAGAAAACAGAAATCTCGGACACAGTTTAAAAGATTGAAACATATTGACAAAAAGGGCACTTTTCCATAGAATTAAAAGGCAAAACTTGGATATTAGAAACGAGGTGTGATTATAAATGAAAAGAACTTATCAACCAAGTAAGAGAAAGCACCAAAAAACGCACGGTTTCCGCGCACGCATGAAGACTAAGGGTGGTCGTAAGGTAATTGCCAGACGTCGTGCTAAGGGCAGAAAGGTATTGTCCGCATAATAAGCCACTGATGTGGCTTTTTATAAAGTATGAAGAAAGCCTTTCGCATTAAGAAAAACGAAGAGTTTTCTAAGCTTATTGCCAAAAAACAAAGTACGGCCTTTGCCTCTTATATCATCTATTATGATCATCGCCAAGAGGATCATGCCCGGATCGGGATCAGTGTTTCGAAGAAATTAGGCAAGGCGGTCATGCGCAATAAGATCAAAAGGCAGATCCGCATGATGATCGCGGAAGAGATCGATCTAAGGAGCTACCCCTATGATGTAATTATCATTGCGCGTAAGAGTTACTTGGAAAACGATTATTTGACCAACAAAAAAGGTTTGGCAAAGGCCTTAAAAAAAGTTACTATTATATAGTATTTATTAGGAGATTTATCAATGAACAAGAAAAAGCTGTTTGTGGTGCTAAGTATCCTCTTGTTGCTGTTTGTAGTAAGCGGATGTAGTATACCAACGGATGAACAAGGACACTTTATTCAAATAACCAATGAGACGACCTTCCAACATATGATGGACACCGAAGGTTTCTTCTCCGCGATCTTTGTTTATCCATTATCAAAACTGATTAATATTATTGCTGGGGCAACAGGTAATGTCGGCTTGGCCATCCTCATCATCACAGTTGGGATCAATGCCATCATCCTAGTCTTGACCCTCAAGCAAAATATCTCGATGCAAAGGATGCAGGCGATCCAGCCCGACCTTGAAAGAATCCAACGCAAGTATGAAGGAAGAGAAGATCAAGCTTCCAAGATGCGTATGGCTCAAGAGATGCAGAATCTCTACGCCAAAAACAAGATCAACCCCTTAGGTTCAATGCTTGTGATGCTGATCCAATTCCCGGTCATCATCGCAATGTATCATGCCGTACAAAGATCACAAGCGGTAGCGACCGGAACTTTCCTTGGCATCTCGCTTGAACTTACTCCGATCGAAGGTATTCAAAACGGACAATTCACCTATCTCGTCCTGTTTGCCCTAATGTTGTTAGCGCAGGTCGGCTCAATGTTATTGCCGCAAAAATTAGCGCAAAGAAGAGCGAAGATGGAAGCTGAGAAGCATCATCGCCCCTATCGCAAGTCCAGCAATCCGATGCAAAGCTCAATGTATATCATGATGGCTGTCGTCTTACTATTAGGTATTACCTGGCCAACAGCTATGAGCTTCTACTGGATGATCTCAAGCTGCGTCAACATCATTAAGTCGATCATTGTCGATGCGATCGGTGCACGTAACAAGGAGGCTTAATATGCAAACATTCACTGCAAAAAATCTTGATGAAGTCTTAGCTAATATTGCTAAAGAAAAGGGCTGTGAGATCGGTGAGATCCACTACAACATCATCGAAGAAAAAAAGGGTCTTTTGGGCTTTGGCAATTCGGTAACGGTCGAAGCGTATATTGAAGATGATATCAAGGAATATATCTTTGAGTTCTTAGGTCAATACTTTGAAAACATCGATTTGCCTACAAGTGTTGAAATCATTCAGAAAAATGACGCCTACAAAGTCATTCTAGATGCTGAAGAACACAATGCCCTTTTGATTGGACACGGTGGCGAAACATTGACTGGGATCACCAATGTCTTAAAGAGTGCTTTAAGCAGCAACTTCAAGCACCGCGTCAAAGTCAGTGTTGACATCAATCACTATAAGGACGATCGTTATTCAAAATTAAAAAAGATGGCAGCCAGGATCGCCAGAGAAGTGCGCAACACACACATGAGCGTATCTTTAGATCCAATGCCTAATGATGAAAGAAAGATCATTCACCAATTCTTGACGGATACGCCCAATATCAGGACCCAATCCGAAGGGGAAGGAAATCGGCGTCATCTAGTCATCCACTATGTGGAAGATGAGATCAAGACTGAAGAATAAGGCCAGCAATGGCCTTTTTATTTAGCTTTATTCGCGAGGAATGTTTCAATTCTGATTTTAGTCTCTTTTTTATAAGAGCGCGCAATGGGGATGATATCGTCTTTGATATAAAGATAGTCACTCTTAAATTCCGTAATATAGTTTAAATTAATATAAAAGCTTTTATGGCAACGCCAAAAATCGGAAGAAGAGATCTTGGCAACAAGATCGTCGAGCTTACTGTAGACTTTATATGTTGTAGCATTAGCCAAATGAACATTGACGCTATGATTGTCGCTGGCTAGATAGGCGATATCTTTGATCAGTACGTCAATTTGTTTCCCTTTGATATCGATATATAGGCGTTCAGGATGCAGTGCGATAAGCTGGCGGTTGATCTTTTCGATCAGTTTCAGCAGTTGTTGTTTAGTGATCGAATGATCAATGACGATCAAGCGGTCGTCAGTTGCATCAAAGAACACTTTATCATTCTTTAAAAAGATAAAATAAGTTTTAGGATGATCCTTCAGAAATACTTGGATTGTGTTCATCCTGTCTTCAGTTAAAGCTAGATGATCAAAAATAAAAAGATCTAAGCTATGTTCAATCTCTTCATCAAGCTTTTCGTGTCTTTCGATCAAATAAGAACTAAAGCGCAACTTAACGGCACGATAGACGAGTTCGTGCAATTTGTTATCGGCACTGAATAATCCAACTTTAAACATGAACTTTCCCCAAATCTCTACATCTATATTTTATATCATTCAAAGA
>CALVCF010000008.1 GCA_944325935.1 uncultured Erysipelotrichaceae bacterium
GCATCATTAACTGACGATATGTAATATAATCATGATTTAATGAAAGACTAAATTCAACTAGAAATGGCAGAAAGACTAAATTCCATTCACTTCCCCTTGAAGTGGAATTTAAGTTTTCAGTTCAGGAAAAGAATTTCATTAATTGAAAGTAATTTACAAGCGTTTGATAATTTGTTAGAATCTAGAAGTAGACTTATGAAAGATTTTGAAAACAACGCCCATTTTTGGCAAAAGATCGACAGTATCTATCTAGCAGGTGATTTTCATTTAATTTGCAAAAAAGGAGATATCCCCAAAGGCATGAATGAAGAATGTCCTTGTGATTATGGTTATATTTCATCTGACCATGAATTTTCGATCGCATGTTTCAAAGGGCAAAATGGTGATGATGCCGATGCCTTGGTCATCTTGGCTGATATCTTAGAGAAAAAACTGGAGGTTTGTTTGCTGGTTGGCTGCGGTCATGAAGAAGAAGTAGCTATCTTGCGTTTTTTAAACGGCAGCTCATTCCAAAAGTCGGTCATCATACGACGCACCAGTGCTGTTCCCTTTTGGGATATGGAGGAAGAGTAGTCTTCCTTTTATTTTTGCAAGAGTTTCAAGACTTGTTCGACCCTTTTGCGATCGACAAGATTATAGCCTTCCAAAGTCTTGGGATCGATCACTTGTCTTTTGAATGATCCATGGATATTGTTGACCTTGGTTTTTTCAATGATAGCGAGAATATTATCTTCTTTGACTCCACCACCTGGCATGAGTTCGATCTTTGTCCCGAACTCTTTTTGGAGTCTAGCGATCCTTTGGATGCAGATCTTGAAATCTTCGCTTGCCAGCCCCATTAAAAGACAGCGTTTTATGCCAAGTTCGCACAATCTGGTCAGAGCTTCACTTTTATCATCGACTGAATCGATCGCCCGATGAAAGACGAGTTCCTTATCTTTGGCGATGCTTTTTAAGTGTTTGATCGCTTCGATATCTAATTGATGATTTTTGTTTAAAAATCCAAAGGCTAGGCCATCAGCTCCGTTTTCAATAAGCTTGGCGGCTTGGGCGTACATGATCTTTAATTCAGCAAGAGAGTAAATAAAGTTGCCCGGACGGCACCTGAGCATGGCGATAATCGGTTTATCGGTGATCTTTTTGGCAGCCTTAAGGGTTTCGACATCAGCACTCAAGCCTCCTAGTTCAACGGCACTGTTGAGTTCAAAACGATCGACCGCCAGATCTTGGACTTCTTCAAAATCGTGGATACTTCCTGCACAGATCTCTAATTTTACTTCCATAAGCTAATTTTAGACTATTTTTAAATGTTGCTCAATCTTGTATAATAAACACTAGGTTTAAGGAGGAAATTTATGGCCGATAAGATCATCGTTTTAGATTATGGCAGCCAATATAATCAACTCATCGCCCGCCGTATCAGGGAGTTTGGCGTTTATTCAGAATTAGTTCATCACACGATCAGTTTCGAAGAGATCATCAGCAAAGGTGAGGTCAAAGGAATCGTTTTATCAGGAGGTCCGCATAGCGTCAATGACGAAGATCGCTTTGGGATCGATCCCAAGATCCTTACAAGCGGTTTACCGATCCTTGGCATCTGTTATGGCATGCAGCTTATTCATCATGAATTAGGCGGCAAGATCGAGGCTTGCGAAAAGAAGGAATACGGGCTAGCTTATATCGATACAAAGGAATCTCTGTTGTTTGATACGCTTGATGAAAAAGAAAAGGTTTGGATGTCGCATGGCGATCAGGTAGTGCAATTAGCACCAGGTTTTAGATCGATCGCTTCCACCGCGACCTGTCCTTATGCCGCCAGTGAAAACAAGGATAAGAAGATCTATACAGTCCAATTTCATCCTGAGGTTCGTAACAGCGAACATGGTCTTACAATGCTTAAAAACTTCGTTTTCAAGGTCTGCCAGGCCAGCGCCAATTGGACCATGAAAGATTTTGCTAAAGATCAGATCGAGAAGATCCGCTCAAAGGTCAAAAATGAAAAAGTTTTATTGGCCTTATCTGGTGGGGTCGATTCCTCGGTTGCAGCAGTCTTGTTGTCAAAGGCGATCGGCAAGAATCTATATTGCATGTTTATCGATCATGGCCTGTTAAGAAAGAATGAAGCGGAAGAGGTCGTTAAGATGTGTACGGAACACATGGATATTAATCTTGTCAAGATCGATGCCTCCAAACAGTTTTTAGAAAAGCTCAAAGGTGTAGATGATCCTGAAAGAAAGCGCAAGATCATCGGCAATGAATTCATCTATACTTTTGATCGTGAAGTTAAGAGACTTCTCAGTAAAGAAAAGATCCATTTCTTAGCTCAAGGCACCCTATATACCGATGTGATCGAAAGCGGTACCTCTACTGCCCAGACGATCAAATCGCACCATAATGTCGGAGGACTTCCTGATGATATGGATTTTGAACTGATTGAACCCTTAAATACTTTATTTAAAGATGAAGTTAGGGCGCTTGGTCTAGAACTTGGTTTAGATGAATCGATCGTTTACCGTCAACCATTCCCAGGGCCCGGTCTTGGCATTAGAGTTATAGGCGAAGTAAGTCCCGAGCGATTAGCGATCGTAAGAGAGTCTGATTATATCTTAAGGGAAGAGTTTAAAAAAGCCGGTTTAGATAAGACGATATGGCAATATTTTACAGCTTGCCTCAATAATAGATCGGTCGGTGTTATGGGCGATCAGAGGACTTACGACTATACAGTGGCAATCCGCGCCGTGACTTCAATTGATGGGATGACTGCCGATTGGGCCAAGATTCCATATGATGTTTTAGCAATTATCGCCAATCGTATTGTCAACGAAGTAAATGGTTGCAATCGTGTGGTCTACGATATTACCAGCAAGCCCCCTGGCACGATTGAGTTCGAATAGTAGTAGTCGGCTTGGAGGTCGTCAAAAAGCCTTTATTTATCGGTGTTAGCCACGTGATTATTATTCTCCAGAGGATTTTTGCAACGATTTTGCAACGATTTATCTCAAAATCGTTTTTGCAACCGTTGCAATTGTTCCATTTGGCTAGCAAGTAAAGAGGCTAAAATTACATTTAGAGGGATGTCTTCGGATGTCCCTTTTAAAGTCTTTGGATATCAATTTATCTAAGAAAAATGAGTTCAAATGTCATTAAATTGATCAATGTTAAATAACTTTGACACGATTCCAAAGGTCTTCGCTAGAAGGTATAATAGAAAATTGGCTATATTGATGACGAAAGGAAGGTAAAAATTATGTTAGGCGAAAATATCTTAAGACTAAGGAAAGAAGCAAATCTATCGCAAGACGCATTAGGTGATATCGTTGGTGTCACAAGATACACGATCTCCAGTTGGGAACTTGAAGAAACAGCTCCTAATCCTGAACAATTAAAACTTTTGTCAAAAGCTTTTAAGGTCAGTATCGATGATCTTTTAAACAATGATATCCAAAATATCGTCGTCAAAAAAGTTAGCGATACTGAGATCGTTGTCAATGCGATAATGAAGGTACTTAAAGTCATTGGTATTGCCTTTGTAGCATTTGTGATCATTATTGCGATCGCTGCACTTGTCATTGTGCTTACAGCATCTGTACCATCGTTATAAGAGGGAAAATTTAGCTAAAAATAAGCTTCTGTATTGTATGCAGAGGCTCTTTTTTTTGGTGCACTTTACACTAGATCTATACATAAAAAATCCTCTGAATTGAAGTAGTGAGCATCTTCAAGACAGAGGATTATTTTTATTAGAAAGTTACTTTTTTACATTTAAGAAATTTGATGAGGATATCATCAACGGCATCGGTATATCTTCCTTGCCTGATTAGATTGTTCTTTAAATCGATCAAACAATGGAAGATTAGATCGTATTCATTCTTATTCAGGTTCAAGTGATATTTCTTGTTGGAAAACATCTTCACCACTCCTTTACACTTTCATTATAGTCAATAGGTAAAAGAGCGAGAAATGTGCGATGGGTATGTATAAGAATTATATAAATTAGGATTTA
>CALVCF010000009.1 GCA_944325935.1 uncultured Erysipelotrichaceae bacterium
ATTGCAGTTTACGGAAACTCAAGTCAATCATCGCGTAAGGAAAGATAGAAAATATAGAATTACGTTATGTTGCTCGTTGATTTTGACTTTTATTGAATTCATCACTTGACATTGTGGCAAAGAGCTTCAAAATAGCGAAGATATCGCATTATGTCATGCGATCGCACAAGCCTTGTCTGTTGTCCATACCATCAAGCACGCCCTGGGTCATCCGCTTTATGAATTAAGCGCTCTGGTCTATCGATATGGCATTGATAATTGTCAAAAACCTATAAAGAAGCGGAAACAGGTATATTTCGATAAATTGGCCTATTGGCAAGAACATCTGCCAAATCACTCAGGCCCTTGGGCCTCTTTTATCGTAAAAGTAAAATAATCAAGGGATTTCGATCTCGTAAATATCCTCAAAAGGGATGATCGCATCGCTTGTGACAAGCTGTTGTTTAAGGGGATCAAAGTCTTTGATCTTGACTTGTTTAATCAAATAGTTGCCTTTTTGAAGACCGTCTTGTTTAAAGTAACAGATCGTTACTTCTTCGATCTTTTTAAAGGCGATCTCTTTTAATTTTAAATCCAGCTCTTCGATCTGTTCGCTTGATAAAAGACGTCTTTCTTCGCGATATTTAGAACTGTCACCAATCTCTTCATCATAGCCAGTTAGGGCTTTAAAAGGGGCAAATTGAGCAGCCCGGTCATGTAAAGACATCGGACGGTGTTTTTTAGATACGGGAGCTTTTTCATATAGAATTGCCTGGTACTTCGCTTTCATGAATGATGCCCTCCGATCTGTTTATTGCGCTCGATGAGGGTCGCTCCATCTTCTAGATCCCGCATGCGCATGATAGCGTTTTTGCCATATTTATTCTGCACCTTCAACATGGCCCATTCGATGTCATCGTCTTCTTTTTTTGATTTGAGACTCGCGCTTGCATCTTCAAAAAGAGAGATCGTTTCATATTTTATTTCTTCATCTTTTATTAAATGATGGGCGCTTATCCCCAGCTTGCGGATATAGAGCTTCTGGTTACAGATCTTTTCAAAAATCTTGACTGCTAAGCCAATGAGCTCCCTGCTGTTGGAGCTGGGGTTATCTAAATGTCCGCTTCCGCTAGCAAAACGCGGTACTTCGCGACCATAGCGGTCGCTTCTTATCTTGCCTCTATAACGGGATCTGAGGTCGGGGTCATTGATATTTATCGCATCATAGCCGATATATAAAGAAAGGTGTTCCGTAACCAAATGTTTTCTTTTTAAATCATTAGCCAGGCTTTCGGCCATCTCCGTTAAGACGAGACGCGCCTTTTGAAAAGAATATGGTTCTTTTAGGACCTGGGATGATCCCAAGGACGAAGCCTCTGGCTCATAAGCTTTGATGTCCTTGATCGTGCAGGGCTCCTTGCCCCAAGCATGATCGATCAAAAGTTCGGCATTGATGCCAAAGGTCTTATATAGGATATCCTCATCTTTAAGACTCAGCAGGGCGATATCGCCCATATTGTTAAGACCAAGGTCTAAAAGACGGCGCATATAGCCTGGACCGACCCGCCAGAAATCTGTTAAAGGCTCATGTTCCCAAAGCTTTTGACGGTAGGACAGCTCATCTAAAAAAGCCAGCCGTACCCCGTCTTGATCAGCTGTGATATGCTTCGCCACGATATCCATGGCGACCTTGGCTAGATAGAGGTTAGTGCCAATTCCAGCCGTCGCCGTAATGCCCGTCTTGGCTAAGACCTCTTTGATAAGAAACATGGTGAGCTCTTTTGGAGTCATCTGGTAGGTATTAAGATAGGGGGTGAGATCGATAAAGACCTCGTCGATCGAATAGACGTGAATATCTTCAGCTGCGATATATTTTAAGTAGATCTCATAGATCCGGCGGGAATATTGCATATAGTAGGCCATGCGGGGTTTGGCGACGATATAGTCGATGGCTTTGCTGAAGTCGTTGTTTAGCTCATCGATATCAAAGGACTTGCCTTTAAACATGCGCTGCCGATTGAGATTCAAACGTTTGCGATTAGCTTCCTTGACCTTTTGGACGACTTCAAAAAGACGGGGCCGCCCGGGTATGCCAAAGGTCTTTAAAGAAGGAGAGACCGCCAGACAGATAGTCTTTTCGCTTCTGTCTTGATCTGCCACTACAAGATTGGTCTTTAAGGGATCTAAGGCTCTTTCTACGCATTCCACCGAAGCATAAAAAGACTTTAGATCGATCGCTGCGTAATACTTCATGACTTAAGTATAACAGATGAGCGGTCCGACTTGCCTTTGAAGATCCTTGATCGACCAACCGAAAGATACAAAGTCATCTTGGCTGACGACTTGCTTGTTTTCTCGTATAATTTAGAAAAAAGGAGCGCTATTATGAAAATACTTATCGTTGGTGGGGTGGCGGCCGGAGCCAGTGCTGCTGCCAGATGCAGACGTCTTGATCCTCACGCCAAGATCATCGTCTTTGAAAAAGGGAGGGATGTCTCCTTCTCTAATTGCAGTCTGCCCTATTATTTAAGTGATGTGATCAAAAAAGCCGATGACCTTATCCTTATGACGCCAGCTGCTTTTAAGAAACAGCACGATATCGAAGTGCGGGTCAATAGTGAGGTCATCAAAATCTTAAGGAAAGAGAAAAAAGTCCAAGTTAAAGGCGAGAGCGGGATCTATGAAGAAACTTATGATAAATTGATCTTAGCCCAGGGTGCTGCCCCCATCATGCCCCGCAGCATCAAAGGGATAGAGATGGATCACGTCTTTGCATTACGCAATGTCGAAGATATTGTCAAGATCAAACAAGCAAGCGCAAAAGCGCATGATATTGCCGTTATCGGCGGAGGCTTCATCGGCTTAGAGGTCGCTGAAAATCTCGCCAAAGCCAAAAAGAAGGTGCACTTGATCGAGGGTTTAGACCAAGTCATGGCACCGATCGATCCTGATATGGCAGCTATCTTACATAAAGAGCTCTATGATCAAGGAGTCGATGTCCATCTTTCTTCAATGTTAAAGGAGATCAAAAAAGGTGAAGTGATCGCATCTAAAAAGGGCGAAGAGCTGAATATCAAGGCTGATCTTGTCATCATGGCGATCGGAGTCGCCCCTGTAAATGATCTTTGCAAAGATGCTGGGATAGAGCTTGGTCAAAGCGGCGGCGTTTTAGTTGATGTCAACTACAGGACAAACGATCATGATATCTACGCTGTCGGTGATATGATCGAAAGCTTTAATGCGCTGACCCATAGTCCGGGACGCTTAGCCCTAGCCGGGCCAGCTCAAAGGCAGGCTAGAGCGGCGGTCGATCATATCTATGGCCAAAACAATCCCAATAAGGGCTTTGTCGGGGCCAGCTGTCTTCGTTTATTCAATTTAAATGTCGCAAGTGTTGGTCTAAATGAAAAAACGCTCAAGGCCAGCCATTATCATTATGATGCGGTCGTTATCTATCCTAGCGACAAGGTATCCTTGATGCCAAAGGCGCACTACATGGTCTTTAAGCTTTTATTCGAAGTGCCAAGCGGCAAGATCTTAGGAGCTCAAGCAATCGGAGGGGGCGATGTCACTAAAAGGATCGACGTCATATCGACTCTGATCCAAATGGGTGGCGATCTCTATGATCTAAAAGACCTTGAATTATGTTATGCTCCCTTATATTCAACAGCCAAGGATGTCACCAATATGGCGGCCTTGGTAGCTTTAAATATCTTGCATGGGGTATATAAACAAGTCCCTGTCAGCAAGGTGAGAGAACTTGTGGAAAATAAGGCCTTGATCATCGATGTTCGCGAAAGGTCTGAATTTGAAAAAGGTCATCTTATAAACGCGCGCAATATCCCACTCTCCGAATTAAGAAAAAGATATAAGGAGATCCCCCAAGACGTTCCAGTCTACCTGCATTGCCGTTCCGGCCAACGCAGCTACTATGTCCTTTGTTTTTTAAAGGGCATGGGCTATGACAAACTCTATAATATCAGCGGCTCTTTCTTGGGCATTTCGCTTTATGAGTATTTCAAGGACGTCAGCGAAAACAGAGACCGGATCTTAACTGAATACAATTTTGACTAAAAGTGATCAGATGGTCACTTTTTTAAAGCCCTTGGGGCTGAGCTCATAGATCTCATCGCTCACTTCTTTCAACAAGAGCCGGTCATGGCTGACCATGATAATAGCGCCCCGAAAGTCCTTCAAGATCTTGCGGATGACCGGGCTTGAAAGCGGCGAAAAATTGCGGGTAGGTTCATCTAACAATAAGACCTCACTTTTATCAAAGATCATTTTGATAAAGAAGAGTTTGGCTTTTTGACCGCCTGACAGGTCTTTGACTTGATGCATCATCTCTTCTTCCTTAAAACGGGTACTGCCCAAAAGCGTCATGATATATGAGCACTCATCTTTGGTTCGATCTGCTTTGATAAAGTCGATGACCTGCTTTTGAGGGTCCATTAGATCCTCGTAATTTTGCGGCATGTAAGATACTTTTAAATTGGTATCGATCGTTTGTGCGATATATTTTAAAAGCGTGCTCTTGCCGCTGCCATTATCACCGACGATGGCGATCTTTTTAGGACCATAGAGCTCCAGTTTAAGATCTTTACAAAGGATTCTTTCACCTATCTTTAATTCAGGCAGGGACAGATCGAGGATCATTTTCGATGATGGTATATATACATCAGCAAAATCGATCATGATGGCGCTTTCTTCATCATGAAACGCCAAAAGATCGCTCTTTTCTTTTTCTAGGCGCTTGCCCAAAGCTTTAGTGGCATGCATCTTCTTTTTGAGCAACTGTCCGCTATGCGGATCCTGTCTTGAAACGGTATTGAGTTCATGATCTACTCTTTGATAGATCTTACGGTAGCGCTCTTCTTTCTTGGCAAATTCGCTGCGCTCTTTGCTGGCGTTCTTATCTTGGATATAAAAGGCCCTCTTGCGCTCCTTTAGATAGTCTTCGTATCTTCCCTTATAGATCATATAACGCGGCTTTTCCTTCTTGCGCAACAATTCAAGCTGAATAATGGTGTTGGCGGTATTTTGGATCAATGTCTCGTCATGCGAAATAAAGATAAGCGGTCTTTCGCTTTCTTTGATAAAAGTTTCTAAAAGATCAAGGGTCCTTAGATCAAGATTATTGCTGGGTTCATCTAGCAGCAAGATATCTGGCTCTTCTAACAGCATATGCATCAGCTGCAGCTTGACCAGTTCGCCTCCAGAAAAGGTCTTGAGCGGGCGCTGAGAATAAATAAACTCGCTATCGATCTTCAACATTGTAGCAAGCTGTTTGATTCTTTTGGGATTGATCTCAAAAAAATCAGGGATATCCATAAAAAAGCTGAGCGCGCTTATCGCTTTATCGCTGATATCTTGGGCTAAATAAGCCGTTTTATGGCCCAATTTATTGATATGGCCCTTGATCTCGACATAATCCTTCACAAGATCGCGATTGTGAATCAGCTTTAACAGCGTCGACTTGCCATTGCCCTCTTCACCGATCAGGGCCACCTTATCGCCTTTATTTAACACAAAATTAAAATTCTCTAAAAGAACTTTTTGATCATTATTATGAATTATACTGACCTGGTTGATTTCTAACATACGATTCCTCCTTGATAAATCGGATGCAGAAATGATATACAAAAATCTACATCCTAAACTACACTAGATTTCTGTACATCTTCTCACCAACCTTTCATATGCACAAGTAAGTGTAACACATAACACTTAAAGACACATTAGATTAATTTAGTAAAGATCTTGTGATAAACGGCTCTCTGCTTAGGTATTGAGCCATTTTTTATAAAAACATTCTTTTGCAGAGATCACCTATGATCTTCTTTATTTAGGCTCTTTTTGACATAGTAGTCTCTAAAACGTACAGTTTCTGTTGTGTAGAATGCTAGTTTTAGTAGATATTCAATCTTTAATA
>CALVCF010000010.1 GCA_944325935.1 uncultured Erysipelotrichaceae bacterium
GGATCTGTGGAGATCAAAAGGAATTCATAAAATGCCATTTAAGAATTTTCTCATTTATTATCTAATTGACGAGGAAAATAAAACTGTGTGGGTTACAGCAGTTATCTATGGTCGAAGAGATCAAATACCAGCTTTGGCTGATATGTCGCTGAATGATAAATAGGGTTAATTCTTATGTGACAATAACGAGCCATAAGAAATTATGAGCTCTACTAGAATTTCTATTCGAGAAATCTAGTAGAGCATTTTCTTTTATCAGAAGCTTTAATTGCTACTTGGCATTAAAAAAAGGACTTTCAAATGAAGTCCAATTCAAACTCAATAGGTAATTGTTTTTAGATCTAAAGATCTGCAAATCCACTCATCTAAGAACATTACATCAATCATCCAGTAAAAGGAGGATCAAACAGTGTAGTGCTAAAGACAACGCCCCAACTGCACCCCATCGACACTCAAATCTTACTAAGAAGAAAGGGCTGATATCACAAAAAAGAAAGCTAGAGCGATAGGTTCAAACAAGAGCCCTCTAAATTCAAAAAGGATTTGCAAAAGATAAAAAGGAAAGAGTAAGTTTATAGGGCTATTATGAATTTGATAAATGATCTTTTAGAATATGCCATATGAGGTTAAATATAAGTGAATAAAGAAAACTTTATATCTAAAGAATAAAAAGGAGATTAGTATGAATTTAGCTAAAATATCTTCAAATGGTCAAATCACTGTCCCGATCGAAGTTAGAAGAGAACTTGGACTAAAATCTGGCGATAAAATTTTATTTATTAGGAACAAAAGCGGAGAAATGGTCGTTTTTAATGCGTCAATAGATGCCATTAAAGAAGCGTGGGCTGCATTTACAGGCGTCGCAGAAGCATTATGATTGCGCAATGAAGATGATGTCCAAGCACTTGTAGATGAAGCACGTTATGGAAAGAAACAGTAGAATGAGAATATTAATAGATACGAACATTCTGTTCTCTACAATATTTTTCCCTCAGTCAAATCCTGCGAGAGTTTTATCTTATGTCGCTAAGAATCATGAGATGATCTTATGTGATCGCAATATTTTGGAATTGAGAGACAGTGTTAAGAAAAGTTCCAGAACGCGACTTTTGGATGCTGAGAAACTACTCGCAAAGATGTCTTATGAGCTAATTCCCGCAATAGATTACACATCTATTTTGAACGCTGCAATTATTGAAGATGTGGATATTTCTAATTGGCAATAAGGACTTTCTATTAAGTTCAATAATAAATTGGTATAGTTCTTAGTTCGATGAAGTATAAAGTGGTATAATGAAAACAGACGGAGTTTGTGTGATAAGATGAATGACGATATATACATAGTAAGAGATATGAAAAATTTTGCCTCCATTACAGATTTGCTTCAAAAATCTAAGTTCAATTTTAGTAATGTCGTTTTGAAACAAGGTATCTTAGAGGCCAATTATCGTGTTAGCCGTCAGTTAGGATTGGAATTAGGCTCAAAAGTCTTTTTTATCAAACGCTTAAGGATCGTAGAAGGTCAAGCGAGGTCGATTGAAACAGATTATATTGATTACAAGTTAGTGCCGGGGATCGAGAAGCATGATTTCTCAAATATCTCTTTCTATGAGTGGATCGCTCAGGAGTATGGTTATCGTACCATTCGTTCTGATGAAGAGATCTTGGTTGTCGAGGCTAGTGACGAAGAGTGTGAATTATTGAATTTCCCTAAAGAGTCGGAAGTTTTGCTGGTAAAAGGTACAACATATAAGGACACCAAAGGGCCTTTTGAATATTTCGAGCTTGTTTGTGACCCGTCATTTTATCGGTTTAGGAGCGTGAGCAAGAGATGAGTTCCGAATATATCTATGAGCAAGTGATGAACGGGATCAAGCGAAAGATTATCGAAGGAGATATCAAGATCGGAGATAAACTTGCCAGCGAACGAAAATTAGCTGAAATGTATGGAATCAATCGCATGACGGTAAGATGTGCTATTAAAAAAATGGAAGAAGAGGGTACTTTGAAGTCATGGCGGGGAAGTGGGACGTATGTTATAGCTATGCCAAATGTCGAAAGGAAACTTGAGTTAAGCGGCGGAGGAGATATGTCATTAAGCACTCAGATCCGCCAGATCGGTATGCGTTCCGGACGAAAGACGCTCCTTCTTCGCAAGATCGCCCCCAAAGGAGAGATCAAAGATTGTTATCCCAACGAAAGCTATGTTTACGAAATTACACGTCTGTCTTTGATCAATGACGAACCTTATGCCTTACAGATCGTTCATATTCCTTTCTCTAAATTCAAAGATGCCGATCGTTTTGATTTTGAAAAATTTTCTTTATATGAATACATGGATGATCAAGGACATCGACCTTCGACAATAATCTCAAATCTTATGATAGACAATTTGCCGAAAGAATATTTAGAGGTGATGCAAATAAAAAAGAAACAAAAAGTATTTCATTTTGATTACTATGGTTTTGACGATGATCATCGTTTAGTTGAGTTTACAAAGTCATATCACCTTCCCAAATACACTAGCTTCCGCTATGTAACAAATAGAGAGTGGGAATAAGCAAAGTGGTATAGTATATACCACTTTTTATAGATTAAAATCGTAATAAAAAAAAGAAAAAATATATTTTGAAGTAGAGAAAAATGCCTAAAATAGGGCATTTTTTTAATCAATGAAAACGCTAACATGCTTTTTTTTGTTTTCACCGATGATTGGTATAGTTTTAGTGCTAAACTATAGATAAAGTGGTATAGGTATTATACCAATGAATCAACAAAAGGAGGATAAGACATGAGTTTGATTCAAGCACTCTTGATCGGTTGTGTCGCCGCCCTCACTAAAATTGAAGGTGGATGGCTCGGCGAGATGAAGCTCCGTGAACCGATCGTAACTGGTTTCCTTGTTGGATGTATCTTAGGAAACGTTGAACAAGGCTTGAAGATCGGTGCCCAATTACAATTGATGTGGATGGGCGCTGTTGGTATCGGCCCGACGGCTCAGCTTGATATCGGAACTGGAGGTACGATCGGCGTAGCTTCTGCTCTTATGACAGGTACAGGTGCAGAGACGGCGATCATGTTTGGTGTTCCGGTTGCAGTCTTAATGCAATTCTGTTCAACATTATTGATGACTTTCTATTCAAGTTTCATGGCTAGGGTAGATACCGAGATCGATCGCGAAAATTACAAGGCAATTCCTTTATACCATTATTTAGTTGGTATCTTGGATTTCCTTATGTATTGTATTTTGACATTCGTTGTTATGTACTGGGGAAATACTGCGATCGAAGCAATCGTCAATGGTTTACCAGCATGGGCCAATAATGGATTAAAAGCGGTATCGGTAATGCTTCCGTGTGTTGGTTTTGCCTTACTTCTCAACATCATTATGGAAAAGTCATTGGCTCCTTATTTTATTATCGGTTTCATCCCGGCAGCCTTTGTCGGACGTGATCTGTCAATGATCGCTATCGTCGCCTTAGCGTTTGCGATTGCTTGGGTTATTTTCCAATTGCGCAGTACGCAGGGCGTGGTAAAAGCAAGCAATACTACTAGCAGTGATGAGTGGGAGGACTAAATATGGCTAGCAACGATGTAATCAGTGTAAAAAATAATATTACAAAAAAAGATTTCCGTAGTATCTTCTGGCGTTCTTTCACTCTACTTGGTTCGATGAATTATGAACGAATGGAAGCACTTGGTTTCTTGTATTCCATTTTGCCGGCTTTAAAGAAGATCTATAAAGATGATCCCGAAGGTATGAAAGCAGCTTGCCACAGACACATGGCTGCCTTCAATATGACTGTCGCTCCATCACCCTTTGTTATGGGTATAACTGTGGCGATGGAAGAAATGGCTAAAGAAGACAAAAACTTTGATGTCGATTCGATCAACGCCGTTAAAGTTTCTTTGATGGGCCCTCTATCAGGGATCGGTGATACCTTCTTCTGGGGAATTTTCAGGATCTTGGCTTGTGCAATTGCAGTTGGTTTTGCTCAAGAAGGAAATCCTCTTGCTCCATTTATTCTTTTGATCTTATTCAATATCCCAAATGTATTAACTCGTCTATTTGGTCTTAAATGGGGTTACAGCAACGGTACCCAGATGCTCACTGACCTTCAAAAGAGCGGCAAGATGCAATTATTCACCTACTGCGCTGGTATTGTAGGGGTTGCGTCAGTTGGTTGTTTGATTGCAATGTGGGCTCCAATTAGCTGCCCCTTAGTCTTTACGATCTCTGGAACGGAAATTGTATTACAGGAATATCTTGATCAATTGATGCCTTGCTTATTGCCTCTTGTTACTACTTTGAGTGTTTTCGCTTATTTGCGTAAAGGTGGTAAGGTCATTTTAGCAATCTGCGCAATTGTGGTTATTGGCTTTGTATTAGGTGTATTAGGCTTAATCGCCTAGAGGAAGACTATGGCTATCGTTGAAGTTAGAGTTGACGATCGATTGATACACGGCCAAGTCTGTGGTTATTGGGTACCACAATTTAGCGTTAACCGTATCTTGATCATTGATGATGAGATCTGTAATGATGAGGCTCGTAAGACTGCTTTAAAATTTGGATGTCCTCCAAGTTGTAAATTGTCGATCTTCAATGTGGAAAAGGCCTCTGATAAATTGAAAAGAAAGATTGATGAAGGCATTAATGTCATGATTTTAGTCCAATCTCCAGAGCCTTTGGCAGATCTTGTTAAAAGTGGTTATATGATCGATCATGTCACAGTCGGTAATATTGCCGCAAGAGAAAACACAGAGCATATTGCAGATAACGCTTATATTTCCAAAAAGGAGCGAGCATCTTTTGAGTATCTAGCAAGTAGGGATATTCCAATCTATTATCAGATCGCTCCTAATAAACCCATGGAAAATATAACTAAGATGTTTAAAAAGTAGGAGGAATCAAGAAATGGACAAGCCAACAGTTTTGGGATATATTCATGAACAGCCAGAACGTCTTAAATATGTCTTTGAAAATCGTAGTGATTTTGTAAAACCTTTTGTGAAAGTTTGCCTTGAAAAACATATTAAGAAGATTATCTTCTTTGGTTCGGGAACAAGCTACAATGTATCACAAATTGCCGCATATTATTTTAAACACATTGCAAATATCGCTGCCGAAGCCCAGTATCCAACTGTTTTTAAAAATTATGAAAAAGCTGATTGGACACAGAGTTTAAAAGAAGAAGAGATATTATTTGTAGGCATTTCACAATCTGGTACCTCGATCTCGACAGTCGAGGTTATGGAATATGCAAAAAATAAGGGTTACAATACTTTGGCTATTACTGGAAATCCCAAATCGCGCATCAGCGAGTACGTCGATACAGTTACACCTTTGTTAGTAGGAGACGAATTAACTCCACCCGAAACAAAAGGTTACACCGTTTCTTTGTTGAGTGTTTATCTTTGGGCTGTGGAATTAGCGCATGAACTTAAAATTATGGATGACGAAGCATATAGTGGGGCAATCAAAGAGCTTGAGGACTTAGTTAATGATTTTGATAATATAGTTAAAGAAGCTGAAGCGTGGTATGAGCGCAACAAAACCACGATTGTCAATTCAGATCGCATCTATATCCTAGGTTATGGTATTGATTATGGTACAGCTTTAGAAGCTCAATTAAAGATCGGCGAAATGCTGCGCCTACCTTCGCTGGCCTATGAGATAGAAGAATATTCACACGGACCAACGATGGCTTTAAACGATCGTCAAACGATTTTTGTGATCGGATCGAAGGAAAAAGAATTTGCTAGAATGCAGAAATTCGTAGCGGCTTTTAGGGAATACAGTCCAAGGGTTTCGATCATAACTTGTGAAAGCATCGAAAGCGACGCACGTGATCTAGTATTTACTCACAAATGCTCGAAATATGTTGCGCCATTAATGTACACTGTTCCCTTCCAATTCGTAGCAGCCAAAGGTGCTAAAGATATCGGCATTGATACAGGCATTAACCCTTTCAATATTCCTTTAGCTCATTACGAGAAATAATTATGATCAAAGCTGTCATATTTGATATGGACGGAGTCCTTATTGATAGTGAGATCTATTACATCAGAGTTCTTAAACAATTTTTAAAAGAAAATGGAGTGTCGCTTGAAGAAAGTGAGCTCCATTTTCTGGCAGGTAGTGCTCGTGAAGTGGAAGATGAGTTTTTGGCTAGATGCTTAGTTAATTTGACGAAAGTTGACGCTAAAAACGCCAAGGATGCTTATTTTAAGAAACATCCTGTTGATTATGCAAAGTTGGCAAAAAAGGGTCAAAAGGCGATCCTTGAATATCTCAAATCAAAGAAGATTACTTTAGCTCTGGCTTCTTCTTCGCCTTTAGATAATATCGAGGAAGTTTTAGAAGCTTGTGCAATCAGTTCATATTTTAGTTATGTCGTAAGTGGTGAGATGTTTAAAAGGACTAAACCAGATCCTGAAATTTATGAGTATACGACAAAACTATTGGGATTTACTAAGGAAGAGATCATCGTCGTTGAAGATTCCACTTATGGAATAACTGCTGCTGATCGTGCTAATTTAAAAGTTATTGCAGTGCACGATCCACGCTTTAATTTTGATACTTCCAAAGCTACTTATGTGATCAACGAATTAAATGATATTAAAAAAATAATATAGGAGGAAATATGATCGGGATTATTGTTTGTGGCCATGGTCTTTTCGCCAGTGGTTTAACTAGTGCCCTAGAGCTTATCATGGGTGAACAGGAGAATTATCAAGCTGTCGATTTTAAAAAAGGGGAGACCAACACTGAGCTAACAGAAAAAATCCATAAGGCGATCACTAATTTTGAAAAGATGGATAATATTTTGGTTATGTCCGATCTTTTAAGTGGTTCTCCTTTTAATACTGCGGTAATGGAAGCTTTAAAAGACGAAAGGATCAAGGTCGTCTATGGTACGAATCTTGGTATGTTGATCGAGACAGTTTTAAAACGCAATATGGGCGAAAACATCGATGAACTTTTAGAAAATGCGCTTAACACAGGCAAGGAACAAGTCGGGTGTTTTATAAAACCAGAAATTAGCGACGATGAATTTGATGATTGAGAGATGAATATGTTTGAGTCTATCATGTATCAATATATCAAGGAAGAAAGAGATGTACTTAATCGTTTATTGGCGAGTTCTCAATTTGCACTGGTTAAAGATCTAAAAAAATATGAATCGATCTACTTTGTCGCTCATGGGAGTTCTTATAATGCCGCCTATTCTATTGCTTCTCTTTTTCAAAAATATGCTAAAGTCAGGACTTATGTCTACCATCCGGGAGACTTGATCGCAAATATCAGTAACTGGTCTTTAGAAGGCGAAACGCTGATGGTCTTTATTTCTCAAACAGGAACTTCTAAAGGAGTTTTAGATGCGCTAAAACTTGTGAGAGAACACACTAAGACTTTAGCGATCAGCGCTTTTGATGATTCGCCTCTTTGTACAGGATGTGATCTTTCTTTAAATCTTATGTGTGATAAAGAGAATTCTAACGCCAAGACCAAGGGTTACAGTGCCACCCTTTTGACTTTGATAATGTTTGCTTATCATCTTGCCTTGGTTAAAGGCGAACTTAAGAAAGAGCAATTCAACAAGATCAAAAGCGATATTAAAAAAGAGATCGATTCTTTACCAGCACTTTTCAACACTGTCCTAGCAAAATTAAAGGATAGTTCATATATTGAGGACATTCATGATTTTTATATCGTTGGTAATGGTTTAAACTACGGGACAAGCCAAGAAGCGGCACTAAAACTGACTGAGACTTTAGCCATTCCTGCCGTCTTTAATGATGTCTTAGAATTTTCACATGGCGTACATCGCGCTTTATGTACCAAAAGCCATGTCCTTATCATCGCTTCTAGTATCTACCATGAAGCTTCGGTCAATACGTTTGAATATTTAAGAAATAAAAACGTGCCTGTTTTTTTAATTGACAATCAAGCAAGACAAGATAGTGAGCATATCATTGCGTTGAAATATTATCAATATACAGACAGCATTTTATCAATTACGCTGTGTATTCAAGTACTTTCTTGCTTGGCACCTGAAAGTATCGGACTTGATCCTAATCGCGATCTTAATGACGATTATACAGACTATATGTCAACAAGAGTTAAATGAGTTATGTTTTTAGGAAGCATCTTAGTATTATTGTCGGGTTTTTTATATGGTTTAGCACCGCTTGTGACCGTTTATCTGTATGGTTCGGGTCTCAATACTTTTACGGTCTCGTTTTTTCGTTATGCCTTTAGTTTGGTCGTCGTAATTTTAATAGCGCTAATAAAAAGAAAAAGACTTCTTTTGCCCTTCAAAGAAGCCTTAGGTATCATAAAACATCTGGCGCTTTGGATGATTGCAACGACTTTGTTACTAAGTGCTTCCTATCGTTTTATTGCGACTGGCACAGCTACAAGTTTGCATTTTATGTATCCTGTTTTTGTTATCCTGATTTGTTTATTCTATTATCGGGAAAAGCTATCAAAGACGATAACGCTCGCTTTAATAATGGTTCTCGTTGGTCTGTTTTGTTTCTTGCAAGGACTATCCTTTAGTGGTCTAAGTGGAATCGTGATGGCCATCGCTTCTGCTTTAACTTATGCGATATACATTCTGAATTTGGAACGTCATCGCCTAAATCGTCTCGATCCTTTAGCTTTATCATTTTATCAAGGAATTTACACAATTGTCGCTTTGTATTTACTCTCGTTTTTGATTGAACCAATCAATTTTCGTCTCGGTTATATAGAAACAGGCCTTCTTATAATCTTTTCAATCATCTCTTTAGTTGCTTCGATCTTATTTCAATTGGGATCATGCCATTTAGGCGCTAAATTGTCGGCGCTCTTAAGTTTATCCGAACCACTCACCAGCATGGTTGTCGGTATATTATTTTTAAGTGAGGGGATAATGTTAAATAAGATGATCGGTTCTCTGTTTATTCTTGGGGCGATTATTTTAGTCACATTTAAAAAATAAGATTTTATCTTTTAAAGATCTTTTTAAAGAATGATCTACGAGTTTTGACTTGCGCCCTTTTCTTGGCATCCTCCATGAAATACTCCTGTGCGCAAACTTTTTTATCCCCGCTTTGGATGATGTGATAACAGCCATCATTTAATATCTCTCTGGCTTTGGTATTATCATTTAGATAGACCTCTAAGATATTGGCGATCTTCTTTTTGATCTCCTGATCATAGATCGGGCAGGCGATCTCGACCCGGTTATCGAGGTTGCGGGCCATCATATCGGCAGAGGCAAGGTAGATCTTGGCTTCTTTGCCCCTACCGAAGATATAGACGCGCGAATGTTCCAAGAAGCGGCCGACGATGCTGCGGGCATGGATATTTTCCGTCTTTTGTATAATGCCGGGCAAAATGCAGATGATCCCGCGCACGATAAGATCGACCTTGACTCCACAAGAAGAGGCTTCTTTGAGTTTTTCGATGATCGTATTATCGGACAGCGAATTGATCTTAAAAAGGATATAGCCATCCTGACCTTTAGCGATCTCTTGATTGATCAGATTTACGATATTGGTCTTCATGGCGTTTGGTGCAACCAAAAGATGGTCGTATTGTCCATTCAAATTGCCGATAGCCATATTTTGAAAGAAGTTGTTGGCATCGCTGGCGATAAAGGGATCGCCTGTGATCAGACATAGATCGGTGTAGAGTTTAGCGGTTTTTTCGTTATAATTGCCCGTCCCGATTTGCACGATATGTCTAATGCCATGACCTTGGCGATAGGTGATAAGGCAGATCTTGGAGTGGACCTTGTAGTCGTCAAAACCGTAGAAGACATTACAACCGGCTTCTTCCAGGACCTCGGCGTAATTAATATTATTGGCTTCATCAAAGCGTGCTTTAAGCTCGATCAGTACATTGACCTCCTTGTCATTATCTTTGGCCATCAAAAGGGCCTCGACGACCTTGGAGGGATTGGCTAAGCGATACAGAGTGATCTTGATCGAGATGACCCTCTCATCGCTGGCTGCTTCTTTTAAAAGATCGGTAAAGATCTTCATGTCGTCAAAGGGATAGTGCAGTAGTGTGTCATTGCTGGCGAAATAGTCGATCAGGGAGCGGCTTTGGATGATCTTGTCTTCCCTGATTCCTTTAAAAGAGGGATAGATGTTTTGAGGATAGCGCTTTTCGTATTTCTTGATGATCTGATAAAGAAAGCTGACATCTAGGGGTGAAGAAAGGTTGAAGATCTGATGCTTCTTGAGGTCGAGTTTACTCTTGAGCAATTTTTCGACCGCACTTGAAAGTTCGCCGTTGACTTCTAAGCGAACTGGCCTTAAGCGTCCTCTTTTTTTAATGATATTTTTGATCTGCAGACGATAATCTTCCATTTCATCCAAGACATTGTCATTTAATTCGATATCGGCATTGCGCGTAACGGAAATGATGGCTTCTTTACTGATAGTAAAGCCCTGGAATAATTTGTGCAAGTTGGCGCGGATGAGATCTTCGCTCAAGATCAAAGTATTATCGTCAAGATAGATAATTCTTTGTAAATTAGGGCAGGGCACAAGACCGAAGATGCTCCTGTTTTTAAGATCCAGCTCACAAATAAGATAGAGTTTTTTATTCGCCAGGTGTGGAAAGGGATGATGAGTATCGATCACTTGAGGGCTTAAAAGAGGCATGAGCTGATACTCAAAAAAATCATTGGCGCGCTTCTTTTGGGCTTTGTCAAGCTCGGCATAGCGCAGGATGCGGATTGCATCAAGTGCCAGTTTTTCTTTGTTGGTGGCGTAGATAATATCAAATTTATGAACGAGTTCCCTCGACCGCGCATAGATCTTGTCGAGCTGTTCTTTATCTTTCATTCCGGTCTTGGAGTCAATGTGATCCTTTTCTACAAGGGAGAGGTCGGTGATCGAACCGACCCTGATCATAAAGAACTCATCGAGATTAGAGGCAAAGATCGCCATGAATTTAAGCTTTTCAAAAAGCGGGACATCATCGCTGACAGCTTCATCTAAGACGCGCTCGTTGAAGTTGAGCCAAGATAATTCCCTATTTTGCATATATGAATAATCAGTCATAAATTAATCCTTTTTTATAAAACGTGAATAGACATAACCTTCGCGCACTCCATAATCAGAGACGCTTACACTTTTGAGATCATAAAAATCCATAATTGATAAAAGCGTTGTCGCACCACACAAGATGGTATGGATCCTTTCGGGAGCTGTCTTTAAGATCAGCTTTAAAAGCTCTGCGCGGTGCTTATTGCTGTCTTTGATGATTCCTTCGATATCTTTATATGTTATTGTGTTCAGGTCATCTTGTTTCTTAAGGCGGCGAACAAGCTTGCGCAAAGCTCTGATACTGCCACCCACGCCCACGATCGTCTTGAATTGGCCGTCGTGGAAATTGATCAAGGGCAAAGAGCGCTTGACATACTTTCTTATGTCATCGAGTTCTTTTTCTTTGGCCATGATATCATTGACAAATTCACGATATAAGCTCAAAGAACCAAAAGGCAGACTCAGCGCCATTAAAGAGATACGGTCTTTAAACAAAACTAGCTCGGTCGAACCGCCGCCGATATCGACTAAAAGACCATCGCGGACATCTTGCAATAACAAGGCTCCCTTAAAATCTAAAAGCGCCTCTTCTTCCCCGCTTAAAAGCTCGATCGCGACCCCGGTCTTTTGATGAATATAGCTCAGACATTCATCGGCATTTTTGACATTGCGCAAAGAGGCCGTGGCAAAGACTTTATAATAAGCAATATTAAAATGTTCAACGATCTTTTTAAAGCTCAGTATGACCTCGCTTGCGACTCTTAGGCCCTCCTTTGACATCTTGCCGTTTTCGACATAGCCGGCTAAAGAAGCCATTTCTTTTTTCGACAACAAAAGGCGAAAAGTATCGCCCTCTATTTCATAGATCGATAAACGGACTGTATTGGAGCCTAAATCAGTAATCGCAACATTCATATGTTAATTCTATCAAAGATTGCTTTCTGGTAAGTTAAAATTTAGTTAAATTTTATAAAAGGCCCAAAAAGCTGGCGATGATATCAACGCTTCCGATGATCGAGCCGATCGAACAGAAGAGATTGGACATGATGACGACAAGGAGGATATGGCTGACCCGGTTTTTCATAAAACCTTTAAAGGTCGAGGCATCGTTAGCGAGATCTTCAAAATCTTTGACTTGCGGTTTTTTGATGTAGGCTTCTACTAAGCCAGCAAACCAACCGACAGCCAAAAGGGGATTGATCGCCGTGAAAGGAGCGGCCACAAAGGCCGTTAAGATCGTTAAGGGATGCGCCAAGACTAACAAAGCGCCAAGTGCTCCCAGACCGCCGTTTAAGATGAACCAGTTCTTGATCTGATTCAAACCGACTTCTTGATTTATGAATAAGCTGTAGATGACCATGCCTATCAATATCAAAGGGATCGACCATTTAATGATATTAGATAAGAGCCCGCTTTTCTTTTTTAGGCTTACTAAGGATCGCGTGTCGATCTCTTGTTCAATATATTTTTTAATGCCCAGAGAATGAGCGGCCCCAATGATCGCTACGATCACTTGGCCGGGCGCATTTTTGATCTTTTGCGACAGATACATATCTCTTTCATCGACCAAGACTCTTTTGACATTAGGAAAACTCTTGCCGACCTCATTTAGAGCGCTTTCTAACATATCGGCCTGTTTTAGCTCCTGCAATTCTTTTTCAGAGATGTCTTCATCATCAAAAAGTGAAAAGACGATCGTATAGATGAGCTTGAGCTTTTCTGTAAGGCCTAAAGACTGCCAAATCCTTTTGAAGGTGATGGTGATGTTGCGGTCGGCCAAGACGAGTGGGATATCTAAGTCCTTCGCTTTTTTGATCCCGGCCAGCATCTCCCCGCCGCTATCGGTATCCATTTTTTTAGCCAGCCGTTTCTGATAGGCTGATAAGATGATGTTTACCAGTAAGAGACCGACCCTTTTTTCTTTGATGATCGTAACGATATCAGTATTGCGCCAGGTATCTTTTTCGCTCAGTGTCTTAAGGCGGTCCTCATCAAGCTCGATGCAGATGGCATCCGGCCGCAATTCGTCGATCGCCTGATTGACGTCATCAATACTGAGTTTAGAGACGTGGGCGGTTTTGACCAAATAGATCGTTTTATTTTTACAAGTGATTTTTTCAATGTTGTCATTCATAGGTCTTATCCTAGCAGATTAGCTCAAAGATTGAAAGGGCTTATGCTATAATAGACGCTAGGAGGTAAAGCCATGCCTGATTACAGCATAAACCTCACCATTCAAAATGTTTGGACGATCACGCGCTTCTTCCTAGATGTCCTGATCTTGTGGTTTATCATCTATTACGCTATTAAAGTGGTGCGCAACAATGCCCGCACCATTCAGATATTTAAAGGTGTCTTCCTGGTCTTGATCGTCAATGCCCTTTCTAAGATCTTTGGCCTTGGAACCATTACTTATATCTCCGATCTTTTCATCTCTTGGGGTCTTTTGGCGATCATTATTATCTTTCAGCCAGAGATCAGAGGTCTTTTGGAAAGGATCGGCAAGACCAATACCTTTACAAGGATGACAACGCTTTTAGCCAATGAGCGCGAAAAACTGGTCGACGAAGTCTATCGTGCGGTTTTAGTTTTGTCGCAAGAGCGTGTCGGCGCCCTGATCTCGATCGAACAAAGTCAATCTTTGCAAGACTATATCAAAACCGGGATCGTCATTAACTCGGCGGTGTCCAAGGAGCTTTTGTCATCGATCTTCATGACGACCACTCCGCTTCATGATGGAGCTGTCATCATACAAGGCGATAAGATTGCTTGTGCCAGCGCTTATTTCCCGCCGACTGCCCAAGACCTGCCCTCGCGCTATGGCGCCAGACACAGAGCTGCACTGGGGATCTCGGAAGTCAGCGATGCCTTGACGATCGTCGTCAGTGAAGAGACCAGCGCTATTTCGATTGCCGAAAAAGGGAGTATCTTTACGGTCGATGATAAACAATTGCGCGACTATTTAAGACGCGTTATCTTAAATGACGAGATCGAAATCCGCTCGACCTCGAAGAAAAGGACTTCGCTTTTTGACAGCAGTGAGCCGGAACTTTTGATCAAAAAGGAAAAGGAGCGCTCTACGCACAGTTTCTTGAATCGCCTTTTTAAAAGCGAAGAAAAGAAAACGCAAGAAGACGTTAAAGATCAGATGAAGGTACCTTTTAATAATCGGTATAAGTATGAACACGAACATGAGATCAACAGTGACGATGAGGTGATTGAGATCGTCGACAAAGGGGAAGAGAAAGGAGCTAGCGATGGCCAAAAAGGATAAACGAAAAAAGCGCGATCTTTCCAAGACCGAGCTCGCCAATCGCATCGCCAATCAATCACGCTGGGTCTCAAGCGCCTATACCAGTGTCGAAGATTCCCTCTTTCGGGCGATCAGGATGATCTCATCTTTGGTCGATAAGGTCATTTTCTCTAAATATCTCATGCCTTTAGTCGCCTTGTTGTTGGCGATATCCCTATATATCAGCGTCAATTACGACTCAGAAAACAATCCTTTTATGACGCCCTTATCAAGCGCCAGAACTTTAAATAATGTCGCGGTAAATGCGATCTATAATGCCGAAAGTTTTGAGATCAGGGGCTTGCCGGAGACTTGTACTGTTACTTTGACTGGCGAGGCTGCCAATGTGACAAATGCTGCGACCCGCGAGGGTTATTGTCAAGTCAATCTTGAGGGACTGACGGAAGGGACGCACAGCGTTTCTTTAGTAGCCAGCGGCTATGGCGACAATGTCAACGCCCTAGTCACACCCAGCGATGTGACGATCACTTTAGAGCGCAAGACGACGCGCCAATTTGAAGTCGATTATGATTTTATTAACCGAGACGAACTGGATTCGCGCTATATTTTAGGTGAGCCGACTTTCCCCGATGGTTCTAGAGTCAATATCCGCGCTTCCCAAAGCACCCTTGATTCGATCGCTTTTGTCAAAGTTCTCATCGATGTAGCAGGAGTAAGCGGCGATTTTGAGCAAGAGGCCAGTCTTGTCGCCTATGATGCCAGCGGCAATGTCGTAAATGCTGACATTATCCCCAATACGATCTTAGTATCAGTCACTGTATCGTCCCCACATAAGGCTGTGCCGATCAGTTTGAATATCACGGGAACCGTGCCTGATAATATGGCGATCGACACCGTCAGCATGGACCAGCAAAGTACCATCATCTATGCGCCGGAAAGCGTCTTAGATACGATCGATGAAGTAAATGTCAATCTCGATGCCTCAAGTCTTGTGCGCGATACGCAAATGGCTGCTCCGATCACTTTGCCAGAGGGGGTCTCAAGTGCCGATGTGACCATGGTCAATCTTGACATTAGTCTGGCTGAAAAGGAAGAAAAGACTATTGACAATATACCGATCAATTATCGAAACAACACCAATAACTATCAAGCTGAGGTACAGGATGATATCACAAGTGTGAGCGTTAAAGTCGAAGGGACAAGATCCAATATCGACGCGATCGATGTGGGCGATATCTATGTCTATGTCGATATGGAAGGCCTGAGCCCAGGCACTTATGATCTGCCTTTAGAGATCAGGCTCAATTCTTCAAATCATTACGTTGTGCTCAGCTCGGAAGTTTTGACTTTAAATATTACATTAATTGGAAGTGAGGAGAATTAAGATGGGCAAATATTTTGGAACCGATGGCATAAGAGGGGTGGCCAATGAGGGCCTCGACCTAAAAAAAGCCTATGATGTCGGAGCGTACCTGGCAGATTACTATGGCAAAGAAAAAAGAGCCAAGATTGCGATTTGCAAGGATACGCGCCTTTCATCATCGATGTTTGAGCATGCCTTGGCTTCAGCTATCAGCGCTCAGGGTGGCGATGCCTATTTGATGGGCTATGCGACTACGCCATCCTTGGCCTATGTCGTCTCGCATGAGGATTTTGACTGTGGTGTAATGATCTCGGCTTCGCATAATCCCTATTATGACAACGGCATCAAGGTCTTCGCGCCCAACGGGTTAAAGATCGATGCGTCGATCGAAGAAAAGATCGAGAGTCTGATCGATCAAAAGATCAGTTTAAAAGTCAAGACTCATGATGCCATTGGCAGAGTCTATGACTATAAAGAAGGTGTCGATCACTATATCGCCTGGCTTGATAAGACTTTTGATCTGGATCTAAGCAAGCTCAAACTGGCGATCGATCTCGCCAACGGTGGCGCTTGTTTTACGGCGAAGCGGACGTTAGAAAATCTCAAAGCCAATATGACGATCATCAATGATGAGCCAAACGGCGTCAATATTAACGATCATTGTGGTTCGACTCATCTGGAAGGTCTTTGCGATCTGGTCAAAAAGGGAGATTATGATCTGGGCTTTGCGTTTGATGGCGATGCCGACCGCGTCTTGTTTGTCAATGGGAAAGGCGAGGTCATCGATGGCGATAAGATCATGTATCTTTTAGCTAAGCATCTGAAAGCGGAAAACATGCTTACCAATAATATGTTAGTGACGACAGTCATGTCTAACATCGGCCTTTTAAAGGCTTTGAAAAGAGCTGACATCGACTATTGCATTACAGCTGTCGGCGATAAAAATGTCGCCGATCAGATGGTCAAAAACGATTATGCGATCGGTGGTGAACAAAGCGGTCATATCATCAACAAGCATTCAGGCATGTTTGGTGATGGCCTTAAGACAGCACTTAATGTCTTACAAGTACTAGTCAAAAGCGGGCAAACGATCGATGAATTGACAAGCGATGTCAAGATCTTCCCGCAACTTTTGATCAATCAAAAAGTCAAAGATAAAAATATAGTCTTAGATGACAGCGATATTAAGGCTTTGGTCGAAGATATCAGCTCGCGTTTAGGTGATGACGGGCGCATCTTGGTCAGACCAAGTGGGACGGAACCCTTGATCCGTGTTATGGTCGAAGCCAAGGATGACAAGACCTGTCATGATCTGGTCTATGAGGTGATCGATCTCATTAAAGCTAAAGGCTATGGTGCTTAAATAAAATATCTTTAAAAAAGGCAGGTGAAAATATGCGCAAGATCATTAATGTCGTGGAAGATGAAAAAGACCTCAACGAACTGGTCAAACGCTATCTGGAAAAAGAGGGTTACATCATTAATTCTTATCTGACTTTTGATGAGGCCTATGCCCACTTAGATGATCCTTGTGATCTGTGGGTCTTGGATATCATGTTAGATGATAAGAGCGGATTTGACCTGATCGAAGAGATCAAAGGCAGAAACAAAGACGTCCCGGTCATCTTTATGAGTGCGCGCGATAAGGAATTTGATCGCATCATCGGTCTTGAAAAAGGTTCTGATGACTATATCACCAAACCTTTTTCACCCAAAGAGCTCGTCTTAAGGGTCAATAATGTCATCAGGCGGGTCTACCGCAGTGATGAAAGGATCCATATCGACGGCTATGAGATCGACGAGACCCAACGCATCGTCTATCAAAACGGGGAAGCGCTCGATCTTACGACTAAGGAATTCGATCTATTGATGTTGTTTGTGAAAAATCGCGGAACGGCCTTTTTAAGAGAGCAGATCTTGGAAAAGGTCTGGGATGAAAACTTCTATGGTTCAGATCGGGTGGTCGATGATACCCTTAGGCGCCTTCGCAAGAAGATGCCCGGGATCAATATCCAAACGATCTATGGTTTTGGATATCGTCTGGCTTAATGAAACGTTTAAGGATCTGGTTAAAAAACCTATCGCTTTTACAACAATTCTTTACGATCGCCTTTTTGGTGGCCGTAGCTTTTTTGATCTTATTTTTAACGATCGTACCCAATAATATCGATAATTTCGTCGATGCCCAGATGCATACGATCATCCATGCCTCACAAGATGAGGTCATCGCCAATAAATTCGATCTTGGCAACGACTTAAGCGAAGAGGGCAATGTCCGGCATTTTGTCTATTCCCTTGTCAGGGATGAGTACTTGAATGAAATAGATGATGACACAAGAGCGATTCTGTCAAGGATCGATCCCGATATCGACAATGAACTGGAGTACTTTGACGGCACCCTTGATTTTGATGGGCGCAAGGTCGTTTATTCGATCAAAGAGGCCAATGGTTTTTCGCTTATTTCCGTAATACGCGATGATTACCGCAGTGCCTATTCCAAGGCTTTAACCGATTCGACGATCAATACGACCCTATTGATCGTTGTCGGTCTTTACAGCTTTGTCATGTTGTGGGTCGTCACTTTGATCCATCCTTTGAATCAGATCAAAAATTATATCGATAAGATCAAAAATGGCGAAAAAGCTAAATTGAATATCGATCGCAAAGATGAGATCGGCGAGGTAGCTGAAGCATTGATCGACATGAATGATGAGCTTTCCAAACAAGCTAAGATCAGAGAAGAAATGATCCAAAACATCTCACACGATCTTAAGACGCCGATCGCGACGATCAAATCTTATTCGGAAAGTATCAAAGACGGCATTTACCCTTATGATACGCTTGAAAAGAGTGTCGATGTCATTATCGAGCATGCCGATCGTTTGGAAAATAAGGTCTTGCGCCTGATCACTTTTAATAAATTAGGTTATTTAAACGACGATCTTAAAAGCGGTGATAATCTGGCTATGAAGCCGGTCGTGGAAAAAGCCATGATGGCCCTAGTAGCCGTCAAACCCGAGATCGTCTTTGAAAGTGATCTTGAGGATATTTACTTCCATGGCGAAGAAGAGCCCTGGCGGATCGTAGTGGAGAATCTTTTGGATAATGCCCTACGCTATGCCAAGACGAAGATCAAGATCAGCTTAAAAGAAGAGGGCCTTTTTATCTATAATGATGGTCCTTTGATGGAAAAAGAGAGAATCGATAAATTATTCAAGCCCTATGAAATGGGGACAGGTGGTCGATTCGGTTTAGGCCTTTCGATCGTTAAACGCGTTGTTGAGACCTATGGTTATCGCGTGCTTGGGGAAAATATGAATGACGGGGTCATCTTTAAGATCTTAAAGCCCAAAGGCAAACGTTTTTTAGGAAAGAAGGTTAAAGATGATTAGACTATTGACGATCTTAGCACTGTTTTTGATCGCACTGTCATCTTATGTCAGTGCCAGTGCCCTCCTTTTAAAGGCAAGAGGAGATAAGAAAGTATTCCGCAGCTTCTTAAAAAAAGAAGGTCTTCGCTATTTAAGCGATTACTTCTTGTTTGTGGCGTTGACGTATATTATTTATCGTGCGCTTTATTATTTTGATATCTTAAAACTCGAAGCCTCGATCATGATCGCCTTATTAATAGGCGCCCTGTATCTCATAATAAAAAGTCCCACTCTTAAGCTTAAAGAACTTTTAAACAAGGGTTTAATGCTCGATCTCTTGATTGTGGTCGCGATCTGGGCCTTTATCAGCTTAGCCAAGGGCGAAGATCTCTATCTTCTTGCGGCGATTATGCCTCTTATCCCCTTTCTTTGTGCAAGCTTTACCAGTTTTAAAGGAATAGATAAGGGCTTTGATGGCTATCCTTATCCTTTAAAAGACAGCGTGCTGATCCTGTGTAAGAAAAATGATAAGTATTTAAAAAATGCTTTAGAAGATCTTGGCGTCATGCCTCTTGTTAGAAGTGGCGAAGCGAAGATCCCCTATTTATATCTTGATGAAGATGAGTATCAACAGTATCAAGAGGTGGACTTTAAGATCCTGATCGATATGGGTATAAAAGCCAAGACTAAAACCAAGGCTTATGTATATGCCGCAAGCGATGAAGAAGGTAAGCTAAGCTTTGGCTATGAAAGCTCGAGTTTGCCATTATCGGATCTTAGATATTCTTTTAATGAGACGACTTTTAATTATCATGGCGAAGCGATGACCTCAGATCTTCGTCAAAGAAGGCTTATCGCCCTGGATCTTCTTTTAAAGGAGCTCGATTTTGCTACTTTCACTCAAAAGCTTGTTTCTAAAAAAGGCTATCTGAGTGTGGGTGACTTTGAAGGAGTCCCCTATCTTGATGATTCCAAGGCCGAAAGGATATCTAGCGATCTCTTATATTTCGTCAAACAAAACCCGCATGCCATTTTTGTGATCGAGGCCTTTATCGACCACAACGACGGCTTAAATGAAATTATAGATCAGATCGATCATGTCATCGCAATCGAAAATAACGAGGTCCATGACCTGGGTCAAAGTCTGCATCGTGCCGGTTTTGACATGGAACGCTTCACTTTGGTAAAAGATCTCAAAGAAGCTTTGCTCTGTTTTAAGAGCCGGCAAGATGAAGGTTCCTATCTGGTTTTGGAGCATATTAGCAACCAAGCGCCAGGCAAGCAAGTGCCATGATGAAAAAGTATCCCTTGCAAAGAGTATAAGATTTAGGGAATATTAGGAAAATTTGCTATAATCGTTTTAGTAATAAAGGAGGAATTTGAAATGTCTACACCCCATAACGCTGCCAATCGAGGAGATATCGCTAAGACAGTCTTGATGCCAGGTGATCCCCTGCGAGCTAAATTTATCGCTGATACTTTTTTAGAAAATCCTGTTTTGTTCAATACCGTACGCAACATGTTCGGTTATACCGGAACATATAAGGGCAAAAAGCTTTCGGTCATGGGTTCGGGTATGGGCATGCCCAGTATCGGCATTTATTCTTATGAACTATATCACGACTACGATGTCGAAAATATCATCCGGATCGGTTCAGCTGGTGCCTATGACGACAGTGTCAAGGTTTATGATGTCTTATTAGCGACAAAAGCTTATTCTGAGTCAAGCTATGCCAAGGTACAAAGCGGTTATGATAGCGATATCGCTTATCCAACACCTGAACTAAACGCGGCACTTGTTGCCTCAGCTCAAAAACTGGGCATTCCTTTAGTTGAGACAGGTATCCATTCTTCTGATGTCTTCTATCGCGAAGGTGGTAAGGGCTATATCGCAGATATCGTCAAAAGAGGTTGCGTGGCAGTTGAAATGGAAAGCTTTGCGCTTTTCAACAATGCGCGCGTCTTAAATAAAAAAGCAGCTTGTCTTGTGACGATCTCGGATTCTTTCGTTTCAAACGAGGTCACGACAGCTGAAGAGCGCCAGACTTCTTTCACAAACATGATGAAGATCGCACTTGAGGCAGATATTTAATGAGCAAGCATCCTCTTCTTTATCGCGTCATTATTCTGATGATCGTCATTATGATGGTCGTTGTTAGTGTGATTGGAGTATTTATTTAATGAAGAATATTAAAAGATCAATTGTCATTTTGATCGTTTTGATCGCTATAGCCCTGGGTTCGATCTATGTCTTTAGGGATGAGTTGTTTCCAAAACCTAGGATCGGCGCTTCCCTGGATCTTGGCGAAGTCGGGATCGGAAGCGATGTCGACTACAGCGAATATGAGGCGCTCTATGATGAGTTATATGCCATCAATAGCGACTATATGGGAACGATCGTCTTTGACAGCGGCTTAGTGGAAGTGCCGGTCGTCTATGCAGATGATTATGATGAATATCTAAGAACGGACTTCGAGACTAAGGAATACTATGACGGAGGCACGGTCTACCTAGATCCCAATGCAAGCCTCGACTCGCAAAATATGACTTTTTATGGTCATACCTTCCTTAATGGTGAACGAGTTTTCTTTACTCCTTTACACGACTTAGTCGAAAAAGAAAACTACGAACAGAATAAATATTTATCTTTGATCCTAAAGGATGAGATCCGTCGTTATCAGGTCGCCTATGTCTATTATGCGGATATACTTTTAGATAATCCCGAATATCCGATCGCTAAAGGTATGGAATACATGTTCCCTGAATTCAGTGACGAGGCCCTAGATTATTATTTAAACGGGATCGAAGCAGTTGAGTTTTATGATACTGGTGTTGAAATAACAAGCGAAGATAAGTTCATCACATTTCAGACCTGTGTCAAAAATCGTGATGATCTGCGCCTGATTATCGTTTCTAAAGAGATCGATCGCATCGCCTTTGACGAAAATTCTTAGACCTGCTTAAAATAGCAGGTTTTATAATAGTCTTTTTTGATTACTTGCAATAAACATTTATTTGTATTGAACCTCAAATTATCGATCATGCATCATTTTTATTTGTCTTTCGCTTAAGCAATAATTGGTAATGAGATCGGTCTACTGAGTAGAAGAGCTTTAGAATAGAGCTGTAGAAACCCCAATAGCTTTAGCCTAGGGATGAATACAGCTTTTGAGTTTATATATCCCGATGGCAGAATAGTTATAATATACATAGATATATGTTATAATATATATGTATGAGAGATATTTATAGAAGAACCGAAACAACTGTATATTCGTGCAAATATCATATTGTATTTTGCCCAAAATACAGAAGAAAAGTATTACGCGAGCCAATAGCTGAACGCTTCAAAGAGTTGGTACTAAGTTTGCAAGAACAATACAACTTTATTGTCATAGAAATGGAAGTTATGCCCGATCATGTACATTTACTATTGGATATCGATCCGACGGTTGGTGTAAACAAAATAGTATCGAAGATCAAGGGCTTTACTGCTCATTATTTGACAAGAGAGTTTCCTGAACTAAAACGCAAGCTTCCTACTTTATGGACAAGGAGTAAATTTATTGCGACTGTCGGATCGGTATCTCTTGAGGTTGTCAAACAATACATACAGGAACAAAAGTCTAATGAACAAAGAAGAAAAAAATCTTAAAATCAGGCAATCCATACAAGATACCCGCAAGCGTCATCAGACAATGGATTGTAAAACCTATGAAATAAAAGTTCTTCACGCAAAACTTAATAAAGATCAAAAGACCACGATCAATACCATGTTTCGTGAAGCTAAATGGTTAAGAAATTTTCATATCGCAAACAATATAGATAAAACCTTTCGTTCTACAAGAGTGGTTCAGATAAAGGTACAGGATCACTTTGAAAAGAGAAGGATCTCAAATCTTGGCTCCCAAATGATTCAAGATGTTTTCGATAACATTAAAAGTGAACTCAAGGGTTTGAAAACCAAAAAAGATAAGAGCGGCAAGGGCGGAAAACTATCGTTCAAGTCTGTCTGCAATTCTATTTCCTTACGTCAATACGGCACCACGTTTGCAGTAAAAGACAAACACCACATAAGGATACAAAATATTAAAAAGCCATTATACGTTAAAGGATTGAAGCAAATACCAAAAAAAGCAGAGATTAGTAATGCCAAATTAGTTCGCAGAGTGACAGGGCTATATATTTATATAACGTGTTTTATTCCTAAGGAAGAAATAGTTAAACAAAATAAAATGGTCGGTATTGATTTTGGCATCGCTCATAATCTCAATTTGTCTGATGGCAGAGTAATCGATATTAAACTGTTAGACGATAAGATGATCAGCATATACAGTAAAAGATTAAACAGATCATTTATCAAGAATGGCAAGCTAAGATCTAAAAATCATTTTAGACGTGCATCTCTTCTTCAGAAGGCATATCGTAAACAAAATAACAGGAAATACGATAGGGCCAACAAAGTATTGCACGATCTAAATAAAAGTTATGATCTTATCGCTATTCAGGATGAAATGATAGCAAATTGGCATAAGGGCTTATTTGGCAAGCAAGTGCAGCAATCATGTATGGGTATGATCAAGGCAAAACTAAAAGCCAATCCGAAGGTAATTGTTATACCAAGAAGCTTTCCGAGCACACAAATATGTCCTAAATGCGGGGCCACGACCAAGCATCCATTAAGCAAAAGGACATATGACTGTCCTCATTGTGGATACCATCATCCATCAAGAGATATAAAAAGTGCACAGTCGATATTGGACTATGCACTATTGATGTAGATAAAAAATTATGTTTCTATGGAGCGTAGAACAAATAGTCTTGTAAAGATGAAGCCCTCTGTAATGATAGGATTTTATCCTGTCTTTATAAGACATAAGTCAATGAAGCAAGAAGCCCAAGAGCTTTAGCCTTGGGTAGCTCAC
>CALVCF010000011.1 GCA_944325935.1 uncultured Erysipelotrichaceae bacterium
TGACAAAGGAGGTCACATGAAAAGTATATTATTCGTAGGTATGGATGTCCATAAGGAAACTTACAGTTTATGCGCAATAAACGGTAATACCGGTGAAGTAGTAAGTGAAACTACTTGCGGTCATGAAGCTAAGTTTATCAAAAGCTTCATTGATCAGGCTAAAAGAAAGTGCGGTGATATAAAAGAAATACTTACAGGTTATGAAGCGGGATGTTTAGGCTATTCACTATATAAAGAGCTTAAAGCCTTAGACATCGATTGTCATATCTTAGCGCCTTCGACGATGAGTAAGTCAGCTAAGAATAAGGTCGTCAAAAATGATCGTCTTGATGCCAAGATGATCGCCACCAATCTTATGCATGGCTCATATAAAAGCGTCTATGTACCAAATGAAGATGATGATGACATAAGAGAATATCTCAGGATGATATCTTCTATCAAAGATATGATCAAAGTCACAAAGCAGAAGACCAAAGCTTTACTCTTAAGACAAGGTAAACACTTTGACGGCAAAGAGAACTGGACGATCAAATATCGCAAATGGCTTAAAGATCTAGAACTAAGACCATTAGTAAGGACTACCTTAGATGAATATCTTCATCACTTAGACATTTTAGAAGAAGATCTTGGTCGTTATGAAGATGTGGTCGATAAGCTGGTAGAAGATAGTCCACGTAAAGATAAGATCGAGGCTCTTAAGTGTTTCGTTGGTATCGATACTCTAAGTGCAATCACAATACAAAGTGAGATATCAGACTTCGATAGGTTCCCAAAACCAAAAGCCCTTGTCGCTTATCTTGGCCTTAATGTCGGTGAACATTCAAGCTCTGATAAGCACAATAAGACATCAATCACAAAACAGGGCAATTCAAATGTCCGAAAGACCCTGATCGAATGTGCTACCGGCATCATCGCTTGTAATCCCTATATTAAGTCAAAACGTATCAAAGCACGACAAAAAGGACAAGATATAAGAACCATCACTTACGCTGATAAATGTACTAAAAGATTACACACGAAATATAAGCACCTAATTGAAAGAGGTGTAAAAAAACAGATAGCTAAAGTAGCTATAGCCAGAGAACTCGCCTGCTTCATCTGGGGTATGGAGACAGGCAATATAGGTTAAAAAAGAAAGGAGGAAGTTATAAGATTCTAAGTCAAATATAAGATAAACGATTCAATGATATAGATGAGTTACAAAGATACTAAGAAGCAGGTCTAGTTATCTTAGATTACTCTTTTTTGGCAATGAAGAGTTTATAGGCCAAACAAACTCATCTAACTCATTGATCCGCGCAGTAAGATTAAAGGACTACTTTGACGGACCATTAGCCTTTTGGTAATCAATCCACGTATAACAGGGTGGTTAACTGTCGAATAGATCTAAATATCTTTGTAGCTTATGTATGTCATTGAATCAATGAGCCTTAGTACTTGACAAGGGTCACTTTATAACAGAGTAAGACCTTTGAAGAAGTCATCCCGACCTTATTTGGTGACTACGACTTCAGCTATGATCAATTACTCGACGCTTTAAAGTTTTATGGTCATGAGTATAAAAAGATCATCGAATTATTTAATTCACGGGTCAATGAAGTGTTTGGTCTTGATACAGATAAAACTTACTTTGACTGCACTAACTTCTACTTTGAGATCGATAAAGAAGATGAACTTAGAAGAAAGGGACCGAGTAAAGAAAACCGCAGTGATCCGATCGTGGGAATGGGTCTATTACTCGATAATAATATCATTCCCATCGCCATGACCATCTATCCGGGCAATCAAAGTGAAAAGCCGCTTTTAAAAGAAGTTATCGATGACTTAAAAGATAAAAACCAGATCAAAGGCAAGACTGTTCATGTAGCCGATAAAGGTTTAAACTGTGCGGATAATATAGCAAGTGCAATTATCAATCACAACGGTTATATCTTCTCTAAATCAGTTAAACAACTATCGGAAACGGAAAAGACCTGGGTCAAGCTCGATAATGATTGGAAGGAAGTCAGAACCAAAGATGGCGATCTATATTATCGTTATAAATCCTGTGTTGATGAATTCCCCTATACCATAATCGATATCAACGGCAAAAAGAAGAAAGTGAATCTTAAAGAAAAAAGATTATTGACTTATAACTACGCTTTAGCTGCCAAGAAAAGACATGAGATCAATCGCTTAGTGGAAAAAGCCAAATCATTATCTTCATCCGCCAATAAGAAAAGCGAATATGGTGAAGCGGCTAAGTACGTCATCTTTAAGTCGATCAATGAAAACGGCGAAGTCAAAGGTAAAGCTTGTGCATTGCTCAATAAAGAAGCGATCGAAAAAGATCTGTGCTTAGCCGGATATAATTTATTAGTTACTTCCGAGATCGATATGGACGATATCGAGATCTATCGAACCTACCATCACTTATGGCGCATTGAAGAGACCTTTAAAATCATGAAGTCGGACTTAGATGCCAGACCAGTCTATTTAAGACTCGAGGAAAGTATCAAAGGACACTTCTTGATTTGTTACTTAGCCGTGTTACTTGAAAGACTCATTCAAGTTAAAGTACTCGAAAACAAATATTCTTCCAATACAATAATCAACTTCATCAAAGATTTCAGTGTCGTCAAAGCCAGCTCCAATACTTATATCAATATCACCAAAGCCAATAAATTCATCGACGAATTAGCCAAAGCCTGTACTTTACCACTTGATCATTATTATTTTAGTGAATCACAAATAAAAAAGGTGTTGAACTACAAAATTTAGCTACGCTAAATCATGTGGTCTACACCATTTTTTAATAGTTACTACCAAAGACAGGTATCATAAATTCGACGATCTTTCCCGTCTTTAGAAGTTAGTACCATGTTTCTTTAGGGGAACAAGATCATGTTTATCTCGCTAGCTATGAGAATTTTATTCACCTGATGAGAAGTGGAAAACCTGGTTTAAGAAATGCGATCCAAGATTTAAAGAAACAGAAAAATAACGACCAAATAGCTGACAAAGGTCTCAATTGCGCACGAAATATCATCAAAGTGATCGATCACTGATATAAATATATCTTTTCTAAATCGGTAAAAGCTGCCTGAAAAAGAGATCCATTGCAAATATAAATCCTGTATTGAGAAATATGGCAACAGCGCAAAATATAATGAGTTCAAAAGCAGGTATGGAATGAAGTCCCTTGCCACCCTTAATGAAAAAAGCTATTTAAATAGATATGGAACTAGCAAGATATCATACATAAATAAAAACGACCCTGATCTTCAGGGTCGTGATCTTTTAGATGGTGCCGGTACCCAGAATTGAACTGAGCGCTGATCCTTACCATGGATCTGTGTTACCACTATACCATACCGGCACTTTTTTAAAGGTACTTTACTATTCTATGATAAACTTCCCCGACTGGCAAGCCCATAATCGCATAATAATCACCAATAATACCCTTGATAAACTTGGCTGCAGCCCCTTGTATGGCATAGGCGCCGGCTTTATCCAAACCTTCTTTAGTCAAGACATAAGCTTCGATCTCATCGGCACTAAGTGGATAAAACTGGACCTTGGAAGTGACGGCAAAGGTCTCGGAACGCTCTTTTGAGATAATGGTGACAGCTGTGATCACATCATGAAAATGCCCGCTCAATTTTTGAAGCATCGCTCTAACATGTTCATCATCATGTGGTTTACCCAAGACTTCGCCGTTGATGGTCACGATCGTATCAGCCCCTAAGACGACCTTGTCCTTATGATCTTTAAAAACGGCATAGGCCTTTTTAAAAGAAAGATCACTGATCGCTTCTTCTAAATCATCGTATGCGCTGATATCTTCGTCCACATCGGCGCTAATAACTTCAAAATCGAAACCCAGCGTACTCAATAACTCTTTACGGCGGGGCGAAGAACTCGCCAAAACAAGCTTAGCCATCTATTTCTCCCACAATTTGACCGGGTAGATACCGCTGCTTTGCAGTTTGGCGATCTCATCCATGACTTTGGGCTTGTCTTCTTTGTACGTGACCCCAAACCAGACATCATCACTCACCAAGACCTTGACCTTGGCTTGTTTTTGTTTTACCAAGACGCCGACATGGTTTGGCAAAAGTGCTTCATATTTTAAGGGATTCTCTTTGACGGCTTTTAAGATCTCTTCTTTAAAGATCAAAGCTATTTTTTCAAAGACGCTAGGCTTAAAGCCCCAGAAATTCATCGAGACACCGACGCCGCTTGGCCATTTCTGATATGCGCCATCGACTTCATAAACGATCTCATCGCCCTCTTTTTTAATGTTGTAGCACTCTTTGATATCGCTTAGATAACCATCCTGGACTTCACACATCCCTCTTGTGACCGTTCCATTATCGGAAAGGGTATTTTCCACTTTATAAGCGCAGGCTGCATATTCATCAGCGTCGCTTGAACTTTCAAAAAAAGCCATCATCTTTTCAAAGGCGTTGCGGCCATAGAAATCATCGGCATTGCAGACGATAAAAGGTTCATCTTTGATAAGATCCCGCGCAGCTAATAGGGCATGAGTCGTACCCCAGGGCTTGGTGCGTCCTTCAGGGATCTTGACCCCTTCTGGTACATCGGCAATATCCTGGAAGGCATATTCTACCTTCACAAATTTAGCGATCTTATCCCCGAAATTAGCCTTGAAGAGTTCGTAGTGTTCCTGGCGTATGATAAAGACGACCTTATTAAAACCAGTCTTGATGGCGTCATAGATCGTAAAGTCAATGATCGCCTCTTTGTTTAAGCCAACGCTGTCGACTTGTTTTAAACCGCCGTATCTAGATCCCATCCCGGCAGCTAATATAACTAATGTTGCGTTCATCTATTGTTCCTCCTTTAAAGTTTCTTTGATATGTTTACTGACGCTATGCTCGATATAAGGTCCTATGATATTATGCGCTGTCTTTTTTGCCTCTTCTTTGGCATCGCTTGGCGCATATGAATGCTTAAACATCGCCAGCATCTCAAGATCATTGCCCCCGTCGCCATAGACGGCGACCTCATCATCTTCGACCCTTAGTTTTCGAGCCAGCCATTTGATCGTTTTCCCTTTATTGACAAAGGCCTTGGTGATCTCAAAGAGCCGATGATCGCAAGGGGCGTTAGCCAAGACGTCTTGTCTTCTTAAAAGATACTCTTCTAAGGCCTTCGCTTCTTCATCATTTGTCGCATGCCAATTGAGCTTTAAGATATCGTCTTTTAAGATATCTTCTTTTTTGGCCCCATAGACCATATGTCCTTCCCTGGCCTTTAAATAGCGGAACAGCCAGTCTTCTCTTTCATCTTCTCTCATGTCGCTAGAGCTCAAGACTCGCTCGATAAAATCTTCTTCATCAGTCATGACATAAGTCATATCCCTAGACATGTATTCGATATTATATTGATGGAAATGATCGATGAGTTCACCTAAAACTTCTTTGTCAATACTTTCTTGATATAGGATATCGCCCCTATCATTTAAACACAAAGAGCCATTCAAACATATCACAAAAGCTCCTTGATGTTTCTTGATAAAGGCCACATTGTCATAACCGCGACCGGTAGCGATCGTGAAATAGCGGCCATCTTTTAATACACTGTCGATTGCTTCGTCGATCACTTCATCACATTCATGTCTTTCGTTGAGCAATGTTCCATCTAGGTCACAGGCAAATAGGCGTATCATTTATACCTCGCTTCTAGTTACTAGGATAATTAAAGCCTTATGACTTGTCAAACGGCCTTTAAAGATTTAACAGTCCTTTAATCTTTTTGTGATCATTATGTTAGAATGCTGCTATGTTTAAAAAAGCACAACTGGAAGATCTCGACCTGATCGAAGCGATCGCCAAAGGGGCAATCAGCTCCCTAAGAGAGAATAAGATCGATCAATGGAATAATGGCTATCCTAACCGTCAGGTCTTTTTAGAGGACATTCAAAAAGAGCGCGGTTTCCTATATAAGGATATGGCTTATGTCGCCTTGATCTTTGATAGCGACCCCAATTATCAAAAGATCGACGGAGCCTGGCATTATGATCAAAAATATGTCGCTTTGCATCGCACGATGGTCTTAAAAGCCAGCCAGGGCCTGGGTCGGGAACTTTTTTTAGCTTCTGAAAAATATATTAGCGCGCAAGGCTATAATTACCTGCGCATCGACACCCATCAAAGCAATTTCATCATGCTGGGCCTGTTAAAAAAACTCGGCTACAGGTATTGCGGCGAGATCACTCTGGCCTATGATCACAGCCTGCGCCAAGCTTTTGATAAACTTATCGTTTAAATGACCCTTGCGGACTTTTTTAGAGTAAATAGCCCTTGAGATATAAGGGGCTGCAAAAGGTCTTGGCCAGGGCTTCGTGCATGTCCTTGGCTTCGATCTTGAACAAGCGTTTATATAATTCTAAGTCGTTGATCTTAATGATGAGATCATCGCTAAGACTGGGACTGGTCTTTAAAAAGCGCGCAATATTCTCGCCATCTGATAGATGCAGTTCGACATTTGATTTCAAGGTCAAGGCATAAGAGACGAGGGTCAACAATGATCTCAGGTCTTCATAGATCAACTCATCGATCACCACTTCATCCAACTTGATCTGATAGATCATATAGGCGCTCAAGCGCTCGTTTTGATAAAGACCGGAGACATTTTTTAGTTCACTGTAATTGGCGCTGTCTCTTTTAAGGAAGGTCTTAAAGTGACGTCCAAAGCCCAAATAGAGCTTTAGAAGTTCTGCTTTGTCGATATCATGGCGGATATCGCCCTCGAGTTTATATGGAAAGCTGTGCCTTTCAAAACGATAGATCGCTGTTTTAGAGATCTTTTCATATTCGTCAAAGTAGGCCTCAAAAGAGCTGGGCGCGATCGTCAAAAGTTCCTGATGAGCGCTAATATCAAAGACTTTCTTAAAACTGTCCGCCAGATCTAAACTGTCCTTGCTGAGGGCATTTACGATCACGTTGGCTTTAAGATCATAGTCTTTGACATGGACCAAGGCTTTCGTACAGGTGATATTGCTGAGGGCTTCTTCGTTTATGGCATAGGAGACATAATTCAGATAGCGTTCCTTTAAAAAGTCGCCCGCTTTTTGATTACAGGCTGCAAAGAGCTCCATGACATCGTTCGTTTTTGTTTCATCCATTATTTCTAGCATTCTTTTCATCCTCCTTTTCCCTGATCTTGATCGCAAAGGCTTTGATCTTATCTAAGCGGTGTTTTAAGCCGGACTTGGAAATGATCTTGCCGTATTTTTTTTCATACATGATGGTCAGCTCTTGCAAAGAGTGATCTTCAAAGGCCAAACGCAATTCACAAGCTTCTTTTAACTTTTCATCTAGATTTTCATAATAGCCCTTTTCCTTGATAAGCTTGATATCTCTGATCTGTTCACTGGCTTTTTTGATCAGTTTCTCTTCATTGGCGATCTCGCAATTATCTAAACGTGTCAAAGAATTCTTGAAATCGCGGCTGATCCTGGCATTTTCAAAATTCATCAGCGCCTCGTGAGCTCCTGAAAGGCGCAAGAAGTCGCTGATCGCGTCGGCCTTCTTTAAATAGACGATCTCTTTTTTGCGTCTTTTGACGATCTTAGCTTCTAGATTGAAACGCTTGAGCAGCTTTTGGATAAATTGAGCCAGCTCAAGAGAATTCGCGCTTATCTCTAAATGATAGTCGCTTTTGCGATAGGAGTTACAAGAGCCGCTCGCAATAAAGGCTCCGGCAAGATAAGCCCTGGCGCAACAATCCTTGCTTAAAAAAGAGGCGCGCGGATGAGCTAAGAGGCCATGATCGTACAAGGACAGATCTTCTAAGATCTCGACCCCTTTATCTAAGACCCGCAAGCTATAGACATTATTTTTTTTGAGACTGCTTTTTTTATAGCGCAAAAGATCCGTTTTAGGAGCGTAGATATCTTTTAACAGCTGCATGATCCTTTTGGCTGTCGTGGGATTTTCCGTATTGATCAAAAGACCCCATTTGCCATCGCGCATGCTTAAAGCGGCTGTCGCTTCGACCAGTGCACAAAGTTCGGCTTTCTTACAACAGTCCTTTAATTCGTTATAGGCGATTTCTTGTTTGATCTCACTTGAAAAAGACATATTACCTCTTTAAGAGTTCCCTGACGACCGCAGCGATCTTTTGCGGGTCATGACGGACGAGATTTTGCGAAAAATCCAATAGTTCGGCTTCCAGCAATTCTTGTTTGACATCGCCTTTATCCATAACTTCAATACTGTTTTCTTTTAAATAGCGGCTTTGAATATAGAAAGGAATGAAGTCGCTGTGCTTGACGACAAGATCGACCTTGGCCCCATGATCTTCTAATGCCTTGACATGATCGTTTAGATCGTAGTCAAAGGTCTCGTTATTCTGGGTCATGCAGTTGGCAAAATAGACCCGCAAGGCCTTAGTGTCGTTTAAAGCTTTGGTAATACCGGGGATGATGATATTAGGGATGATCGAAGTATAGACGCTACCGATCCCATAAATGATAAGATCGGCTTCCATGATCGCCTCGACTGCTTCTTTAGTCGCGCTTACTTCGCCCTCATAGAAGATCTTTTTGATGTGGTGGTTAAAACTGGGAATATTAGCCTCGCCTTTGACGATCGTATCATCATCCATGCGCGCAAAAAGCGTCAAGATATCAAGACTTGAAGGAATGATCCGTCCCTTGACTTTTAAGACCTTCGACAGCGTCAAGATCGCATCCATAAAGGAACCTCTAGTCTGTGTTAAAGCCAATAAAATGAGATTTCCTAAGTTATGACCGACGATATCAAGATCGCCCTCACCTTCAAAGCGATAGTTCATAAGATCCTTCATAAAGCTCTCGCTTTCCGAAAGAGCTACTAAGACATTGCGGATATCGCCCATTGCGGGTATTTGATAAAGCGAGCGGATCCGACCAGTCGACCCGCCATCATCGGCAACGGTAACGATAGCGCTAAGATCGATATTGGGAATGTCTTTAATGCCCCTTAAGATCGTCGATTGACCATGCCCCCCGCCGATTACGACTACGTGCTTTTTCATGATTTGATATCCCGATGTCCCTTCAGACAGTTAAAACGCTTTTGATAATGATCAAAGAGATAATTGACGATCGAAGCGCTGCGATGCTGGCCGCCCGTGCAGCCGATAGCGATCGTCAGATGACTTTTTTCTTCTTCTTGATAAGCTTCAAAGACATAATCGAGATATGCCACCAGCATCTTTAAATATTCTTTCGTCTTCGCAAATGACAAGACATAATCATAGACCTTAGCATCGTTGCCCGTGAGATCTCTCAATTCGTCAATATAGTAGGGATTGGGCAAAAAGCGAACATCAAAGATCATGTCGGCATCTTGCGCGACGCCGTTTTTAAAACCGAAAGATTCAAAAGACAGGGTCAGCTTAGGTTGTTTCTCTAAAGAAATGTATTCAAGGATCCGCTTAGCTAAGGCCTTTGTCGAAAGATTAGTCGTATCGATCACCTCAAAGCGATCGCGATATTTATCGAGCTTTTCTTTTTCTAAAACGATCGCCTCTTCCAAAGTATCAGCCATATTCGAAACTAAAAGAGGATGGATCCTTCTTGAAAACTTGTAGCGGTTTAAAAGGACCTTGCCATCGCAATCTAAAAGGATGAGCCGTGAATTAAACTCAATATTGTCAAGCAGGGGAAAGTAGTACTCTAGATCCATGATCTGCACCGAGATTGCCACATATTCATAGGCCGCATCCTTTTGGATCAGATCGATGAGATTCGGTATTAAAACGCTAGGGAATTGGTCAATGCAACGGTAACCGAGATCTTCTAGCGTATTGGTAACACTGGTCATACCTGCTCCAGATAGACCGCTGATGAGTAGGATCTGTTTCATGTTTGTTAATCCTCCGCCTTTAATTCCAACATCATATCTCTTAATTCAGCCGCTCTTTCAAAATCCAGAGCTTTAGCTGCTTTACGCATATCTTTTTCAAGTTCGCTGATCAGACGCTCGCGGTCTTTCTTCGAATGTGTCTTCTGTTTTAAGAATTTGCGCGCCATCTCTTTGGTCTCCTTGCCGTGAATAGCCTCATGGATCTCCTTTTTGATGGTCTTGGGAATGATCCCGTTTTTCTTATTATACGCCTCTTGGATCAAGCGCCGCCGATTAGTTTCGTCGATCGCCTTTCGCATCGACTCGGTGATATGATCGGCATACATAATGACCCGTCCATTCGCATTGCGGGCGGCCCGGCCGATCGTTTGGATGAGGGAGCGCTCTGATCTTAAAAAGCCCTCTTTATCCGCATCTAATATGACGACCAGCGAGACTTCTGGAAGATCCAAACCCTCTCTTAAAAGATTGATCCCTACAAGGACGTCGTATTCGCCCTTTCGAAGACCGACCAAGATCTCGCTGCGTTCTAAGGTCTTGGTTTCATGATGCAGATAAGCGACCTTTAAGCCCTGCTTCTTTAAAAAATCAGTGAGATCTTCAGCCATCTTGACCGTCAAGGTCGTAATGAGCGTTCTTTCATCTTTGTTGATATTGGCTTTGATCTCTTCCAAGATATCATCGATCTGGCCAACGCTCTCTCTAACTTCGATCTTGGGATCTAAAAGACCGGTAGGCCTGATGATCTGCTCCACGATCTCATGATCGACTAGATCCAATTCGTAATCGCCCGGAGTAGCGCTGATATAGATGGCCTCATTAATGAGTTTTTCAAATTCATCAAATTTTAAAGGACGATTATCTAAGGCACTGGGCAAGCGAAAACCATATTCGACAAGGGTCGTCTTGCGGGCGTGATCCCCATTATACATTCCCCTGATCTGTGGCAGGGAAACATGCGATTCATCCACCACCAACAAGAAATCATCGGGAAAATAATCAAAGAGATTAAAAGGTCTTTCATGGTGATAGCGTCCATCGATATGCGCGGAATAATTCTCGATCCCCGCACACATGCCAAATTCTCTTAGGGCCTCCAGATCATAGCGCGTCCTTTGTTCCAAGCGTTCATATTCCAAAGGCTTATCTTGTTCTTTAAAATACTTAAGACGCTCCTCAAGTTCTTTTTCGATCGTATCGCAAGCCCTTAAAAGATCATGGCGATCGCGGGCATAGCCGTTGGCTGGGAAAAAATTGTAGACCAGATATCCATTTAGGACATCTTTTGTGATGGGATCGATCTCGACGATTCTTTCGATCTCGTCATCAAAAAGCTCGATCCGAATCAGAAAATCAGTCGTATAGCCCGGACAGACCTCAATAAAGTCGCCTTTGACCTTAAAGGTTCCCCTTAGGGCATCAACATCATTGCGCTGGTATTGTCTTTGCAAGAATTTGCGGATCAGCTCTTGCCGATTGATCACATCGCCCACTTTGAGCGTAAAAAACATGTCGTGGTAGCTCTTGGGATCGCTTGAGGCATAAATACAGGCGACGGAGGCGACCACGATCGTATCTCTTCGTTCTAAAAGCGAATTATAGGCGCTCATCCGAAGCATATCGATCTCATCGTTGGTGACAGCGCTTTTTTCAATATAAGTATCCGTTTTAGGCATATAGGCCTCTGGTTGATAATAGTCGAAGTTAGAAACGAAATACTCTACCCGGTTCTTCGGAAAAAGCTCTTTAAATTCCGCATAGAGCTGACCAGCCAAGGTCTTATTGTGGGCAAAGACCAGCGTCGGCTTATTGACCTTTGCGATCACATTGGCGATCGTAAAGGTCTTGCCAGTGCCTGTCGCCCCTAAAAGGACCTGGGCCTTTTTGTGCTTATGCAGTCCATCGACTAACTTAGCGATCGCTTCCGGCTGATCGCCTGTCGGTCTGTACTTTGAGACTAGCTCAAAATTCATAAAGCGAGCTCCTTGACGACCTCAAGGCCTAGATTCTCCAAAAAGTCATAGGCATAAGCGATCCTTTCTTCGTTCAATAGAGATTTAGGATCATGGGCGTCAACACCGACGATCGCCTTTACATTATACTTTTGGGCTACCTTCCAAAAATCGGGGCAGGGATAGCCTAATTCATAACCATAAGAACCGTTGCGCAGTCCCTCAAGATTATATTCAAGGATCACATCATGTTTTTTGGCATAGGCGCAAATCGCCTCGGATGCCGCTAGACAGGCTTCATCAAAATAATCACGGGAGCGCATAAAAAGATCGGGATGGGCTAAATAAGTATAAAGCCCGCTTTCTAGACCCTCAATGCAGTTTTTAACATAGCGCTTCAAAAAATCGTCGTCATCGCAAGAGCGGCCGAAATAGCGACCATTTTCATCATCGGGGTAGAAATGATTGCCAAAGATGACATAGTCTAGGCGATATTCTTCCTTAAAGGCTTTGAACCATTCCATATATTCAGGAAAATACTCTGCCTCAACACCTAAAAGGATCTTGATCTCATCTTTATATTTCTCTTTCAAGCTCAAGATGCTTTGGGCATAATCATTAAAATCCTTCAATTCCATTCGCATGCGCGGTTTAAAAGAACTTTGATACTTCCAAGGACTATGATCAGAAAAGCCCAGAGTCTTAAGACCCATCTCTAGGGCCGCTTTTACATAGTCCTCATCTTTTCCACTGGCATGGTGACAGCGGTAAGTATGGGTGTGATAATTAGCGACCATTTTCATACATTATTCTCCTAAGATCGCAAGCGCTTCATAGAGCTGCTGATCTTTTTGATAGTTACTGTCTTTTAAGGACCAGGACGAAGATAGAATATCTAAATAGACCTCTTCATCAATAGCCCCATCGAAATCTCCTTCATAAAAGTCTTCTAAAGCGCGAAGTGTCGCTTCATCATAATGGTTGTCGATCGATATGTCATAGCCTATATAGTTTAGACCAGCCTTGATTACTTCAACTGCGCTATCATTAGATCCTAACTCATAGGTTTTATCGCTTAGATCGAGATAGGGATAATTAAAGATGTCAGCTTCATAGACCTCAACATCAGGGATGATCCCCACCTCGTTGATCCACTTGTCTTGACTGGAGACCCACTTGGCGCTGGTCAATTTAATGGCGCTACCATCGCTTAAAGGATAAGTCGTCTGCATGACGCCCTTGCCATAAGTCGTAAGACCTACACTTATTGTATCAGGATGCTGTTCTAAAAGAGCGAGCGTCAAAACCTCGGAAGCGCTGGCGGTGTTGGCATTTGTCAAGATGACGATCTTTTCAAAGTTATCATATTTAACTTCGCTTTGAGCATAAGAGATCTCTTCCTGCCCATCTTTATCGATCGCCTTCATAACGATATCCTCATTGTCCAAAAACAAACCGGCAATCTTGGTCACGGCATCTTGGTAGCCGCCGCTATTGTCGCGAAGATCGATCACAAGCTTAGAACTGTCTGTATGATCTTTCAAAAAGTCGACACATTCATCATAGGTCGATTCCCCAAAACTTGTGATATTCAAGATCGGTATATCGCCGATCATATAGCCGTTCACTGTCGATGTCACATGGCCTCTTGCTACCTCAAGCTCCATCGTTTCACCAGCCCTTTTGATCGTCAAAGTGAGCTTTTCGCCCTCTTGGCCCAAGACCAGTTCCTTAACTTCATCGCTGTTTAGGCCGTAGGTGCTGTTGCCATCGATCGCCAACATGATATCGCCATCTTCAAGCCCGGCTTCAAGAGCTGGAGAGTGTGCCAAAACATCCTTGATGATCGGGTAATTACCTAAGACCGAATAGGTCACGCCAATTCCCACAAAGTCATTATTGATACCAGTGGTAAATTCACTAAGGTCACTTTCATCAAGATAGGTCGTATAGGGATCATTTTCAAAATAGGTCATCCCATAATAGGCATTTTCCTGCATCAAAGCACTCAAGTCTTCATAATCATTGGCATAGAGCCAATGATCTTCCATGTATTTAATGATCCATGCCGCCTTATCGTCATTGAAAGCAGTTTCGTTTATTAAAGGTCCCTTTGAAAGTACAAAGCCGATCACAAGCCCGATCACAAGCCCGATCACAACTAGGCCGACCGCAACTATATTTTTAGGCCCTTTTTTGAGGGGCCTTTCTTCATTTATATCGATCCGATATGGATTATTGCTCATAAGTTACACTCCAAAATAATCACGCCCGTCAAGACGACAGGGAGCACCCACGCCATTTGAACATAGACGTCTTAGGCCATTTGAGCCCCAGCCGCAGTTAAAGCCCAGGTCGTAGCCTCTTTCAATATAGTCAGGAATATCCGACATCTCGCCTTCACCCAAATAGTAAAGCTCAATATGACAATGCGGTCCGGTAGAATTGCCGCTGGAGCCGACTTTGCCGATATATTGACCTTGAGTGACGATATCTCCTTCTTCGACATCGATTGAATTTAACATCATATGGGAAAAAGAGACACCATAGATGCTGCCGCCGGCGGCAACGATCATGATGACATGATTGCCGCCCCCGATCAAGCCGGTATATTGATAGCCACAGGAGCTGCCTAAATAACCATAGGTCGGGCAGCCGTTGGCCGTCAACAAGATAACACCGTTGGCTGGGGAATAAATGCTTGTCCCAACGCCGACAGCATAGTCGACGCCAAGATGGATCCCACCCCCGAAAGAAGCGGGATAATAGGGCATCCCAGCACTGATATAGGCGCCTGGAACAGGTGATGCTAGACCACTTGATGATGGCATAAGATCGATCTCCTGACGGATCTTGTCAAGAGAAGATTCCTGTATGTCGATCATGGTCTCTTGTTGGTTGCGCAAATCGGCAATGAGTTCTTCGGTTTTGGCTTCGATCTCATATTGGAATTCCAGCATGACTTCCAGTTCATCCTGATCGTTTTCAAGTTCATTGCGCCTGACTTCGATCGTCTCTTGATTTACTTCGATCTTTTGTTTATCTTCATCTAATTTAGCGATTACCGCTTCGATCTCCTGGCGCAATTGTTCATCACCTTCCATCAAGGCATTTAAGCCATAGGAACGCCGCAACATATCTTCAAAGCTAGTCGATCCCAACAAGAATTCCAAGAAAGGATCAAAGTGCATGCTGCCCTGTTTGGCAGCCATGCGGGCTAAGACTTCTTCATTCAACTGCTCGACTTCTGCCTCATTATCGCTGATTTCTTCTTGTAAGGCATCGATATCTTCCTGCAGGTCTTCGATCTCGGCATTTAAGGCATCGATATCTTCTTGCAAAGCGGCAATATCTTCGCGGTATTCATTGACCAAAGCTTGAGCTGCTTCTAGATCATCTTGAGCATTGGCGATTTCGCCCTTGATCTCTTCAATGCGATCGCCGGCGTTTTCAGCCTGATACATATAATAGGCGTTACAAGCTCTAATATCATCATTATTGTCTAATTCGCCGCTACAAAAATCCTCCCAATAAGCTGTATCATCGTAATCAGGAGCAGCGTAGATCGTGGTAAAGCTATAAGCAAAGATGGCGATAGTTAATACCAGTTGTGCTAATTTCTTCATCTTCTCAACCTCAAATACTTAAAGACACTTATATAACTTCCAAAGAAGCCGACGACGACTCCGATCCCTAAAAGAGTCAAGGCGACATAGAAGATAAAGGGATAGGGGTAGATCAAACTGAAGGCTCCGAATAAAGAACCGCCTGAAGTGCTATATAAATAGATATAACCTAAAACGATCACAAGCATAGGAATGATCGCGCCAATAAAGCCAATGATGATTCCTTCGACCAAGAAAGGCGCCCTGACATAGCCGTTCTTAGCTCCGACATTGCGCATGATCCAGATCTCATCAGAGCGCGAGGCGATCGTGATCTTGATCGTATTATAAATAAGATAGATCGCCAAGATACATAAGGCTGCCACTAAAGTCCCACCCGCGATCCGGACATTATCTAAGATCTCTACCAAGGTATAGGTGTTATCACCGCCATCATAGACTTCATCGATATCATCGATCGCTTCTAAAGCTGTTTTGATCGTTTGGATATCTTCGCCTGATCTGGCATAGACTATAAAGGCATTCTTAAAGGGATTATCATCGCGATAAGTCTCATAGAACGACCTCAGATCAGGATCGTTATAAGTATCCAAATAGTAATCGAATTCTTCATCTTTAGTGTGATATTCAACATAATCGACCCCGCTGATCGCTTCGATCTGACTTTGCAGCTCCTCTTCAGTCAAACTGGTCTCATCTTTGACTAAGGCCGAGAGCGTGATCGAATCCTCGATCGAAGATGTCATCGCGTAAAGATTGAGGGTCAATACGATAAAAAGCCCGATCAAGATCAATGTGATCATAACGGCGCTAGCACTGGATAAGGCCATCCCGATATGACGGCCAAAACCATAAAATCCTTCTTTGATATGGTGGAAAAAACGTCTAAACATTAAATCTTAGCTCCCTTGGGCAAATCTGCCGCCACATTCCCGCTTTCGATCATAATGACGCGCTTGGGATGATGCCTTACGATCCCCACATCATGCGTGACAATGAGGATAGTTGTATGTTCTTCGGCATTGATCTTCTCAAACAGTGAAATGATCTCATCACTTTTACGCGGATCAAGGTTGCCCGTCGGCTCATCGGCGATGAGGATCTTTGGACGATTAGCGATAGCCCTGGCGATCGCCACTCTTTGTTGCTGGCCGCCAGACAATTCATCAGGAAAGGCATTGGATTTATCGCTGATATCGACAAGTTTCAAAACTTCTCTGACTCTTTGCCTTAAAACCTGTTTTGGCGTATCGACCACTTCCAGAGCATAGGCCACATTTTCAAAGACTGTCTTGCGTGGCAAGAGACGGTAGTCTTGAAAAACGACGCCGACATTGCGCCGATAGATCGGTACTTTTGAAAAGCGCAAAGAACCCACATCGACCCCGTTGACAATGGCTTTGCCAGAACTTGGCACTTCCTCGCCATCTAAGATCTTGATCAAGGTCGATTTGCCCGAACCTGTCGAGCCAACGATATAGACAAACTCTTCATCTTGCACCTCAAGGTTTATCCTATCAAGGGCCCTGGTCCCGTTTTTATAGACTTTTGAAACATTTTCGATTTTGATCATATAATCACCTTTCAAATTATAACATGAGGGCTAAATTCTAACAATTTCGCTAAAGCCCTCGCCATGGACATCGGTCGCATCGCTGACGATCACAAAGGCTTCTTTATCATAACGGTTAATGATATCGAGGACTTTATTGTATTCTTTATCACTGACAACTACCAGGACCATCTGACGATCTTGTTTCGTATAGCCTCCCTTAGAAGGGATGATCGTCGTCCCACGGTCTAAGGTCGTATGGATCGTATCACTGATCTTGATATATTCATCAGAGATGATCTGGATCGATTTGGCCTTGACTCCGCCAAAAGTCAAAGTCTTCGAGATCGCCAAAGCCGAGGCATAGACGCTGATAAGTCCGGTCAAGACCGGTTCTAGGCCATAGATCACAAGACCGAAGATAACGGTCAGCGCATCAAAAAGCATTACGCCCTTAGAGACATCTAAATTAAAGAACTTATGCAAGATAAGGGGCGGGATGTCCATACCGCCGGTCGAAGAGCCCTGCTTGATGACAAGCCCCACGCCCACACCGGTCAAAAGACCGCCATAGACTGCCGCTAAAAGCGGATTTAAACTTGGCGCTTCAGCTATATTTTCCAAGACCATGAGGATCGCCGGATAAAAAAGTGAGCTAAAGACCGTCGTCAAAAAGAACTTCTTTCCTAAAAACAGCCCTCCCAATATCAATAAAATGACTGAAAAGACCATGACAATCGTCCCTGTATCTAGGGGCACAAAGGGTTCTAGAAGGATCGCAATACCGGCTAGTCCTCCCGTTAAGATATCATTGGGCAAGATGAAAAAGGCGACAGCGAACGCTAAGATCACATTACCTAAGATTAATAAACATATTTCTTTGATCGACTTAAGCATAGGACTATTATATACCTAAAAAGCCCATAGGAAAAAGAGCTATATTCTATTTTAAAATTTACGTTTGAGTGTTAATTTCATAATGATTGATCATAATGATTGATATTGAAAATGTTAGTTATTTCTTGCTATACTACAGGTAAGGAAAGATAGGGTAATTATTATGCTAAATTACAATCCATCTAGGTATAAAAACGGTGTTAAAAATTAGGATCTGTTGTTTTTTAAATCAGATCATTAGGCCGATATAGCGCACTTTAAATTCGTTATATCCTTTCCGCATATTTAGTGCAAAATGTTATATTGTTGTGTTTTCATGCCTGTTATGTTCTAAATATCTTGTCACGTATATAATATCTAATTGTCGCCATGTTTAAGCTAATTTTCATCTATTTAAAGCGCAATCTTCTCAAAAAGATCTTTTTGGTCTTTCTATTTGGAATATTGGTCTCGCTTTTTGTGTCTACCTTTATGATCTATCAATCGAGGGCAGATTTTACTGCCCTTTTGATGAATGAAGTCGGCATTACCTTTACTGTCCATACACCACTTGAAGAGACTGATCATCATTATTCTGATTTAAAAGAACTAGAGCTTGCGAAAACAAGGGTTGAAACTTTAATCGAGCAATATGGTGAAGATGCTTCAATCGTCTATGAAGACTTGTATCAAGACAGCTATATCAATACTTGCACTTTTGAAAAGGGTAGCACTAAAGAATGTCTGGCCATGCTTTCGGTAGTTACAGATTTTAGCTATTATGTAAAAAATGATGAGCTCGGTTTAAAAGTGATCGCTTTTGACGAAAATGCTAAGGCGGTCTTTGATAGAGAACTAGACTATTTCGCCTATCGTTCTTATTTTAGAGATAGCCTGCCCGATTCGATCCTTGAAAAGACTAAAGATCTAGAAAACGACTTTTTAAAAGAGCTGTCCTACTTTACTTATGATGCCCAAAACAAGATCAATTTGGAAAAGATCAAGGAAAGACTTTGTTTAGATCCAGACGCTTGCGAACTTGATAAAGGTGATTTAATTGGGCGAAGCTATGGTAATGACTATTCGATGATCCACCCGACGATCTATGGTGTTAAAAAAGAGATCTCAGCAAGTGCTAATAAATCCTTAGATATCATTGAGGGGAGGACTTTTTCTAAAGAAGAGCTAGAAGAAGGAGCCAAGGTCTTGATCGTGCCGGCTTATTCATATCTGTGTAGTGAAAATGCCTGTACTATCAGTGAAGTCGGTGATAAGATCACCCTTTCCTTTACGGATACAGAAGGCGAAACTCATTTCAGGGAAGAATACACGATCATCGGCTTACATAACTTTAGTGGCTATGAAATAATGAATGAAAGGATCAGCGGCAACTTTGCCTCCAATCCGATCTACATGCCCTATAGCGCCTTAAATAGCCTAAAAGAAAAGGCTCAGGAGATAATAAAAGATAACGAGCTTATCGACATCAACGCCAAAGATCTGGCCAATGAAGATCTTGGTTATCATACGGGTACGAAAGGAGCGATCTCTGCTTTAGTTTTTCGCTATTCCAATTATGACGAGTTAAACAATGCGATCTTTACGCTGGGTTCTTATCTGGAAGGCTACAACACTGTTGATAGCCAAAACTATTATCTTTTCACCAAAAGCCAAGAGTATAAGGAGATCGGCGGTCTCATCACTTCCAGCAATGATCTCTACACGATCCTTTTTGTCATTGCGACCATGCTTTGTCTTTTGCTTATACCGCCAGTCATCTATTATGAGATCGTCAATCGCAAACTTGAAACATATACTCTTTTTTCTTTAGGCGCCAAGCGTAAAAGGATCGCTCTGCTCTATTTTTTAGAATATGCGATCTTATTTTCGCTTTCCTTTTTCTTATTCGCGTTTATAGCTTATTTTTTATCATTAAAGGGGAGAGCTTACTTTTTATCATTTGCTGCTGATGATCTTGGGTATGATGGATCGTTCGCTATATTCCCGTTAGCTTTACTGTATCTTGCGATTCTGTCTGAAATTTATCTTGTCAGTTTCCTAAAAGTCAAGGGAGGGCGCTTTTGATGAACTTAAAGTATGCTTTCTTATTTCTCGAACGTAATCGCGCCAAGGCTTCTGCCATATTTTTGCTGGTGCTCGCGCTTCTTATCAGCCTTACTTTGATCTACTTTTTAGAACTTTTAAACTCTTCCCTAGTCGATAATGTCTACTCATCAATTCCTTATCGTGTCGGGATCAGAGGAAAAGTCACTGAGCGCTATGGTGTATATAGTTCGCAAGATGAGATCAATTACGATCTAGAAATGATCGATCAGAGCCTTAAAGATCTTGCACAAAACTTTAAGGCGACTTATGACTATGAGTTTTCCTTAAAGGCCTTTAGTTCTAATGCCTATTTTAAGGACAGTAAGCTCTCGCTTTTAGGTATCAGCACCGAGGTCTTAAATGAAAACCTCAAGCTTAGTAACGGACGTTTATTTAAAGATGATCAAAACGAGATCGTTGTCCCTGATGACTTATTAATAAAAAAAGGAAATAAGATTAAAAAGGTTCAAGTGGGCGATAAGATCGTTATAGGTTGTCCGGACTTTTCAAGTGAAAGCGATGAAGTTACTGGCGAGCTTTCCAGTTCGCAAGAATATATCGTCACTGGCCTATACAAAAAAGAGACAGTAAGTACCATCATTACTAATGCTTCCATATACCAAAACAGCCAAGTCATCTACATATCAAAAGAAAAGGCCTTCGACTATTATCGCAAACTGCACGATGTTTTCATTAACAGCGCTAGTCAATCAAGCGAAGCCGAACTTTTAGACGCTCATCTCATCAACCCTGATATCGTTCTAGATGACTATGATTTGATCAAAGAGGTAAAAAATGCACTAGAAGGTATCGTCCAAGAGCTCAACTTGACAAGTATGGGCGGACAATATACAATAGCGAGCTCCTTAGATGAGGCTGATCGCATTTTAAACGTGATTGCTTCCTATGAAACGAACATTATCTTGATCCTCACCAGCATCGCTCTCGCCCTTTTGGCGGCTCTTTTCTTCGCCATTCGCAATATATATGCCCAAAGATCAAAAGATACCTGCATCAACCTCGCCTTAGGTCGCAGTAAAACATCGATCTTTTGGGGCTATTTTTTAGAGACTTCGATCTTGACCCTTTTAGCTCTCCCCTTTAGTTTGATCACATCTTTCGCTATCTCTTATCTCATAAATGAGAGGATCATTGCCCATAATTTAAGCTCGCAATCTTTAGCCATGCTTGTTACAGGTCAAAAAGATGCAATCTTTGATCTAGGTCCAACTTTACTTAATGATGTTATCAATAAAATCGACCCATTGATCTTAGGTGTAGGCATAGTCTTACTGCTCGCCTTCGAGGCATTAGTGCTAGCACTTCTTGTTCACAAGATCAATGTGCGATCTTTAACGAGCGATCTAAGAGAGATCGCGTAAAAAGGCCTTTTAAAATGTATAATAGGGCTATGAAAAAATGTCTGATCTTATTTTTAGTATTCTTTCTTGCGGCTTGTCAACAAGCATATGAACCCCTTGGTGAAGATGAAACAGTCAATATCGTCATGACTTCTGATATCCACTATCTCGATCGAGAGCTATTCGGTTCAAAGGCTTTTGAAGATGCGCAAAAAAGTTCTGATGGCAAATTAAGCATCTACAATAACGAGCTTTTAGATGAACTGATCCAAGAGACCAAAGATAAGGCACCGCACTTTTTGATCATTACCGGCGATCTAACCTATAATGGCGAAGCTAAGTCACATGAAAGTCTTGCCAAAAAGCTTGAAGAGCTTAAAAAAACAGGCGTCTATCCTTTGGTAATACCTGGAAATCACGACATATTAAACGCCATGGCCATCGATTATTCAAAGGAAGAATTATATTATACGCCCTATATTACAGACGAAGATTTTCAAGCGATCTATGCAAACTGCGGCTATAATGACGCACTTTCCAAGGATCCCGCTTCTCTTTCGTATCTGTTTGAAGCCAGCGAAGATCTCCTTTTCTTGATGTTAGACTCCAATACCTACGAACGCAACAACAACTTTGCACCAAGTGAAGTTGGGATGATCAAAGAAGAGACCCTTGCCTGGGCCAAAGAAGAATTAAACAAGTACCAGGATAAGACGGTGATCGCCTTTATGCACCATCCGGTCTTAAACTTGGCGGATATGCAAAGTTATATGCTCGAAAACGCCGAAGAAGTATTGGCTTTCTTTATAGAATATGATATCAAACTATCTTTCAGCGGTCATATCCACATCCAGAATTATCATAAGGAACAAGGCCATACTAACTTTGGCATCGCCTCTTTAGACGTCTATGACCACCACTATCTGGAAGCGACTTACGATCAAGGACGTTTCGATCTAAGCTCGACTTCTTTAGCTATGGAAGGCTACAATGACGATCCCTTCTTTATAAACTTTGATCAAAATTCCTATGACTACTTCAAGGAATATTCGACTTCCCGCATGCTCGCAAGCTGTTTAGAAGATGAGCCAGACGAAGACTTTGCCTACTATCTGAAAGATCTAAGGGGAAGGGCTAATTGTCTTGAGTTTTCCGGTTATGGCAATAAGATCAAAGAGCTCTATACAAATGACCCCCTTTATGAAAGGATCCGCGAATCCGATAATGCCTGCGCGATCGCCTTAAGGCAAAGAGCTAATTTCTTTAAGGAGGAAGCGCGCAATTTGAGCATAAGTGTGCTAGAATAAAAACAGGAGGAATACATTATGAAACTCATTTTAGCAATCGTATCTAATGATGATAGTTCAGCCGTTTCCAGCGCTTTAACTAAAAATGGTTATCAAGTTACACGTCTTGCGACGACCGGTGGTTTCTTAAGAGCCGGCAATACCACGATGATCTGTGGTTGTGATGATGACAAGGTCGATGCAGCGATCGATCTGATCGGTCAAGAATCAAAGCGGCGCACTGAAGTTGTGCCATCGACCGCCTCTTATGACATCGGGCGCTATGCATCCTTCCCCGTCGAGGTTCAAGTCGGTGGAGCTACGATCTTTGTCTTGGATGTCGAGAAATTCTTGAAGTTATAGTTTCATCAATAGTTCTATCTAATTTTCCCTCATTTTCATCTCATGATGAAATGGGGGCTTTTTTTACTAAACCCTTTCCAAACATTCCCCTACAACTTCAAATTTATTTTACAACTTGATTTCATATCCAATTTCACGTAAAACATATCCATCGTCAAACACCTCATCATAAACTCCATCAACCTTTGTGAAACCATTTTTTTGATACAATCGAATAGCTGGTTTATTTATATCTACTACAAATAATCGTAAATATTCAGCACCAATTGATTTAGAAATTTCTTTTGCTTTATTGAGCATTTGCTGACCAATTCCTTTTTTAGAATACTCAACATTAACACCCAATCGGTCAATATACATTGCTTTAGCAGATTTTTCACTCCATTCAACATAAGCTTCTCCTGCATTGTTATCACATAAAGCAAAAGCAGATATGATTTCTTCATCATCTGCAATAACATAAAGACGCTTGTTATTTATGTCATCTTCAAAGAACTCGCAAGGAT
>CALVCF010000012.1 GCA_944325935.1 uncultured Erysipelotrichaceae bacterium
ATCGCCAAGTACATCTTTTCATCTTTTCCTTGTTTCTTTAAAAAGTAAGCCACATAAACCTCCCTTTGATCATACACCATGTACACCATTATTATAACATCTTAAAAAACTTTTTTCAATTAAAAAAGCTCTTATTTATCAGAGCTTTTTGAAGAATCAGAACATATTATTTACCAAAGATTATGGTGTAGGTTTACCAAAGACGGGATTTATGATATAGTTAAATGTGTATTGTTGGTCACTTTGAGTGTCTGACAAAGCAACACGACATAATGCTGATTATGTCGTACAACGGTGAAGAGATTAAAATTTGAGAAAATAAGGAGCGTTATGAGAATGAGTATCACCAAAAAGCGTATATTAGGTCTGCTGCTGAGTTTGTGCATGCTAATCGGGTTAATCCCTTTATCAGTATTCGCCGTTGGTGCGGATGAAGAGACAACGATTATCGATGTACCGCAGGAAGCAATGGTCATTGTAAACGATGTTTACTATGGTATTTCTAAGAGCTGGTATGAAAGCAACAATCCGACCGGTGAAAAGTTGTCTTTGTCACTCAAAATCCCCAGTAATGTCACCACCATTTTTGAAAATGGATTCAGAGACAACTATTCAAGCGAAAAAAAACGAAAAGGTTGTATCACAAATTACAATTACGATGGTGATAAAAAGTACACAGATAAGTACACGATCATAAACATCGATTTTTCAGATGCCGAAAATCTTACAACTATTGGCGAACAGGCAGCTATGTATATTCCCTTAGAGGGCATATTGGATTTAACTAATACAAGGGTTGAAACAATCGGAAAGAGTGCGTTTAATGGATGCACGAAAATCACGGGTGTCATTTTTCCGTCAACTTTGAAAAATATAGGAACTACTAGTGAGGGCAGTGTTTTTAAAGACTGTTCCAGTATGCAGTTTGTGCGGACTGCTGGAAAAGATCCTGAAGCGAGTTTTGAGCTTCCCGAAAATCTTGAAGTGATCGGAAAACAGAGCTTTTCCGGGTGCACTGGATTGATACAAGGCACAGCTATCACAATCCCGGCTTCGGTGACTTATGTAGGAAGTCAAGCGTTCAATACCCCATCTATCAGTACTATTACCGTAAAAACAGACGATGCAAGTAATTATGATGGCAAAGCGTTTTCTTATAGCGCCAATAAATATGGGATCGGAAATCGTTTGACCGTTTTCAATAATTCTGCTGCTAAAAACACTTTTACACCGAGTGGGTTTAACTCGTATAAAAATTCGCTGACTTATGAATTCACCCTGCATTACGGCGATGGCGAAAATGCCATCGCAGAAGCAAAGCTTTATGCACAACCTGTTAATGTATGCAAAAATGTTGACGGATCATGGGCAGTAAACGATGCGTATGAGATTCCGCAAGCCCCTTCTGGAAATACACCTGTTGGCTATGATGCTGGCTGGGTATATAATGGCAAAATTCTGACTGCCAAAACTGTTTTGAAACCAAACGACGATGATCTGTATTTGGGCACGGATTTGGTTTTACAGAATCCAACCATTAAATTTATAGTCGACGGAAATGTAATTGAAACTGAAAATACATATCCAAAACTCACTCTTTCTAACAACAAAGAGCATTTGATCGGTGTACAAGTTTCTCACCCGATCCAGACAGTTGCTGATGCAGATGTAGAAGTGAAGTTTGAATACAAATGGACTGATGTATGGCAAAACGGTTCCGAAGGTCCGCGTATGAGCGAAAGCGGATTTGGCGAAGACAGCTGGGGAAAACCGCAGGGTAAGAACACCATTACAATTAACGGGCCGACTCATGAAAGAACAAATGGACGAACATATTCTCTTGAAGATTACGGCGATGGATATTATCTGCTGGAAGTTTATGGATACAGCCGTCCTGCTAACGGCGGTCCATGGACACTCTTTTATAAGTCTGCTAACACCGGAATTGGTGTATCGGATCCGAATCGTACAGTAAATACAGCATATATGTTTGATGTTATTACATCTGCTCCGGCCGAAATTCCTACCGTTTCTATTGAAGATATTACTGTTGAATATGGATATGACAAAGCAGGTTTTAGCGCGGCGGTTACTGATCAAGAAGGATACACATATTCATATCAGTGGTACAAGGCAGACAATGACAATCAGTCGGAAAATGGTCACAAAATCGAAGGCGCAACAGATAAAAACTATTCTGTTGAAACCGGTAAAGATGCCGGGGATTACTATTACTATCTTGAAATAACTGCTACAAAGGAAGATAATGGCGATACTGTTACTACCACAATACCTGTCAAAATGACCGTTACTCCTAAAACCATAACGGTAATTCCAAGCAAAGACCAAAGCAAATACTACGGTCAGCGGGATCCGATTTATGAATACGTGCTTTCTGAAGATTATGATCTTTCGATAAGTGGAACATTGGAAAGAGAACCAGGCGAGGAAACTGGTAGCTATGCTTTTACAATGGGAACCATAGCTACTGATAATCCGAATTACGAACTAAAACTCACACAAGAGAATATTATGTTTGTAATTAAAGAATATCAAGCTGAGGCAGTCTTCTCACCAGAACAGCCCGATGGAGAAGAGGGATGGTATTCCTCAAGTGTAACCGTTACACCTTTGCATGATCATTCCATTAGTATTGATGGCGGAAAGACATGGAGTACGGAGCCAATTTCTTTTGATGAATATAAAGGTGATTTTGAATACCTGTTGCGATCTGAAAAAGAAGACGATACAAAGGGCGCTGTTGCGCGCAATGTAAAACCGCTGAAGATTGATACCACAATCCCAGTCCTCGTTGGGATCGAAGATGGCAAAACATATTGTTTGGAAAGAGTATTCGATGTCCAAGACGAAAACCTGAAAGATATAATGGTGAACGGTCAGGCTGTATCGCTTGAAAATGGTTTCACTTTATCAGATGGCAAATACGATATCGTCGCTTCCGATCTTGCTGGAAACAGTATCGCCGTATCTGTGGCAATCAATACAGAGCATGTTTTTGGCGAGTGGAATGTAACGAAGGAGCCGACAACAACTGAAAAGGGTTCCAAAGAGCGTATTTGTTCCGCATGCGGTTGTAAGGAAACAGTCGAAATCTCACCAATCGGTAATCCCGAAGAGCCTTCTACCCCGGAAGACCCTGATAATTCGGGTGATGTGAATATTCCTCAAACTGGCGTTAGTAGCAATATTGCACTAGGGATTGCTTTAATATCTGTTTTGGGCACGCTGCTAGTTATTGTAGGAGCGTATAAAAAGAAAAAGCAGATGAGATAACTGATATAAATATAGATACGGCAGCGAAAATATCGTTGCCGTATCTTACATAGAGCGTAGTCTCAATAATGTCGATCAGAAACCTCTTTTCTATTGTTCTTATGCTCAATGAATTAACTCATATAATATAATTTCGTTAGTACTACTACGAATACTATTCATTTTTTACTAAGTGCGTCTATTTTCAGATTTAAGTTATAAAATTTATATATAAAACTTTATGATGCTGTTTGAGATCGATCGCAAGACAATCGTTGTTGCACGGATGATCCACCAATACTGCAGGCCCATCAAGCAACATCTTTAGCCATTGCATATTTAAGGATGCTTATAATCAGCTGACTTAACATAAATTTTACTTTATATATTATATGTCACCTGGTGTGTTATAATGGGACCGGTGATTTTTAATGAAACTTTTTAAGGATATCCGTTTTTATCTCTTAGTTATATTTATTATCTTGTGTTTGATCGCTTCTTGGCAATTTGCTAAGACGGTCTTGCCGCTTAAATTTTTGATTCTGGTAGTTTTGGTATTTTTATTCCTCATTACCTTCTTTGCGGCTTTGATGTATCAAAAAAACAAGGCCTTTAGAGTTATAGGGATCTTGTTGGTGGTGGTCTTTATCGGCATTGGAGCTTACGGAAACGTCCTTTTAAGCCATACGACCGATGTTCTAGGAAAGATCACAAGCAGCTCTGCTTCGATCGATTATGCCCTAGTTACGTTGAATGAAAACGTCTTAGATGAAGAAAGTGAGGAGCTTGCGCCTTACCGCGATATGAGCTTTGGGATCATGGAACTTGGCAATACCAGCCATAATCGCGATGTCGTCGAAGAAGTACGCCAGGAATTAGGGGAAGATGTAAGCTTTAGCACTTATCGCTCGATCAAGGAAGCTTCCGAGGCTTTCTTTAATAACGAAGTCGATATCTTGGTGATGAATGAAAGCATCATCGACATGTTTGAAGAAGACATGGAAAGTCTGACCAGCGTGATCAAGACTTATACTTATGAATTAGATGAAGACAGCACGCGCTTGGCAGCCGAAGTTACAAGCGAGCCCTTTATCGTTTATATCTCGGGTATCGATACCTATGGCGCGATCACTACACAAGCCAGAAGCGACGTCAATAAGCTGATGTTAGTGAACCCGATCAAAAAAGAGATCATGCTGATCGATATTCCGCGGGATTATTATATTGCTCAGACCTGCCAATACGGCCAAGAAGATAAATTGACGCATACCGGCTTCTATGGCATTGATTGCTCGATCGACTCTGTTGAAGACTTCTTGGGCATCGAGGTCAATTACTATGCCAAGGTCAACTTTACATCGATCGTTAAGATCGTTGATGCCTTGGGTGGGATCGAGGTCGATTCGCCTTATGAATTCGATACGCACAAGGCGGCAGCCGGCTACCACTTTGAAAAGGGGATCAACCATCTTGATGGCATGGAAGCTTTAATGTTTGCTAGAGAGCGCTATGCCTTTGAAGATGGCGATAATGCCCGGGTCCATAACCAGACCTTAGTTTTAGAAGCCATCATCAATAAAGTCATTTCCCCCTCGATCATCACCAACTACATGGATTTCATGGATGTGATGGCCGATACGATCCAGACTAATCTCAATGAAGATGAGATCTATAGCCTGATCCAGATGCAGCTTAGCGATATGTCTTCCTGGCAGATCGATTCCTTTGCTTTACAGGGATATGGCGCTACCTTATATTCGCCTTTGAACGGCTTTGATTCCTGGGTCATGGAACCGGATCTTGAATCCGTCGAGGAAGCTAAGACCATCATCAGCGAATTTATGGAAAATATCTATTGATGAACTATCGTTTAGCAGATGATACGCTTTTAATTGCTGTTTCTTCTTTGAGGGATGCAACAGTAGCTGATTTTTTAAACCGTCTTTTCGCTCATTCCAAAAAGACGCGCTATAAGATCATTCATGAACATTTGATCAAGCTTGACGGCCATGATGTTTCTTTAAACACCAAACTCATAGGCCATCAACTCGCTTTAAAAATATATGAGACAAGGGAAGAAACATCTAGCTGTGATCTTAAGATCGTCTATGAGGATGAGCTCTTTTTGATCGTTGACAAACCCAAGGGCATTATTGTCCACAGTGACCATGAAAGATGTTTGAATGATCTCGTTAAGGCCTATTTTAAGGAGGCCTTGCCGGTGCATCGCTTAGATAAGGAGACGGATGGCCTTATTATGTATGTCAAAAGTCCGCTTTTTTTGGGCGAATGTTCAAAAATGATCGAAGACAAGAAGATCAAAAGAGCCTATATCGCGATCGTCAAGGGAAGGGTAGAAGGCGCGTTTTGGATCGATAAAGCCATCGGCAAGGATCGACATGACGCAAGAAAAAGAAGGATCTACCCCAAAGGCCAAAAAGCCCAGACCTTTGTTAAGGCGATCCAAAGCTATGCCGATCATTCGGTGTTAAGATGTGAATTAAAGACGGGGCGGACCCATCAGATCAGAGTCCACCTTGAAAGCATTCACCATCCGATCTTGAATGATGAACTATATGGTGCATCATCTACGCTCATTGAAGGTATGGGTCTAAGTGCTTATGAGCTTGTTTTCTATCATCCTTTAAAGGAAGAAGAGATCAAGGTAGCTAAAGCAGTTTCTTTTTAAAGAAGGATGATTGTTTGCGTAACTCACGGTCTAATTTTTGATAGCCCATTTTTTCAAGAAGCGTTTTCTCTTCGCTAAAGAGATTGACGCCTAAACCCAGGCGTTCGCCCTTGATCTGATAGCCCATAGCCGTAAGAGTTGTGGGAAAGTAGTCAAAGGATGTGAATTCACGCTTTAGAGCTTTTTGGGGCTTGACTCTTGCGTTGAGGTAAGTATTGAAGATCGTGCGCTCATAATTCTTATCATAGGTATGGCTAATATATTCCTGGGCCATTGAGGTATGGTCGCCTGTAATAAGGACAAGTGTATCATCATAGAAGTCCTGCTGCTTGAGCCAGGCAATGAAAGAGGCGACCTTATGGGCATTAAGGGCGATGATATTTGAAAGGCGCTCGGGGTAGACCTTTTGATAGTCTTGACCTTTATAACCTTTAGGATGATGGGTATCGACCGTTAAAAGCGAGATAAAAAAGGGCTCATCTTTCTTGGCGGCCTGCAAGACCTCTTTTTTAGCAAACTCAAGAAGCTTGTCATCCTCATAGCCCCAAAAGACATGATAATCCTTTGGCAAAAGACCTTGTGCAATGGCGTAGGGATGATCGAAGATAAGATCGTTGGAATGTTTGTCAAAATAGAATTTCCGGCCGCCGAAATAGGCATTGGAGCCGATGATCAATTCTTCATAGTAGCCGTCTTTTTTAAGGATGTCGCCAAGTGTCGTCACTCCTTTCAAAAAGGGCGTATCATCTTTAAAACGCTTGGCACTTAAGGGAATCAAAAGCGGGATGCCCGAAGTCTGGGCAATGATGCCCCCGGTAGTCCAGCCACAGCCGGCGACGATCTTAGCCCCGCCCAATTGGCTGGTATTTGAAAAATGGGTGTTCCTAAAAGCGAGCTCGCTTAATTCTTGGATGAGATCTTCTTGATAATTGCCGCCCTTTTCTTTTGAAGCATAAGTATTTTCTAGAGACTCGACATAGATGATCAAAAGATTCATTTTTTTAGCTGGGCTTTTGATGGCGGTAACTTGTGGATCGACATACTCTTTTTCGTAAAGATCGGTCTTTAAAAAGAGATTGATGATAAAGCCCCAAAGCCCGATCACTTGTCCGCTGTAGATAATCGATATGATCAGGATAATGATGACCGCTAGATCTTGAAAGGGGATCAAGCTTAGGATCAGGTTTAAGACAAGCGCGAGCAGCAGCGCCCTAATAAAACAAAGTTTGAACCAGTCCAAGATGAATTCCTTGTTGGTGCCTTCAAGTGGGACCTTGAGGTGGAAGACGATCTGTTCAAAACAAGATAAGCCGAAATAGCCGGTGGCCCATCTAGCAGACAGGGCCATTAAGAAAGCTAGAAATAATAAAAATAAATGCAAAATATCCATCAGATTATATGATAGCACTTTGGCTGGCTTATGTTATCATAATAAACATGAAGGAAATCAAGACCAATGCGATGCGCCGCCTAGATAAGGCCCATATCGCTTATGAAACGCTTTATTACGATATTGATGACGAAGATTTTAATGCCAAGGCGATCGCTGAGAAGCTTGGAATCGATTATGCCTCTTCTTATAAGACGCTCGCCCTTAAGCATGAGCAGGAGCTTTTTCTTTTTGTGATTCCTGCTGATCATGAGCTTGATCTAAAAAAGAGCGCTAAAGAAGCAGGAGTCAAAAATTTAGCGATGATCAAGGTCAAGGACCTCATGAAGGAAGTGGGCTTTGAAAGGGGCAATGTCTCTCCTTTGGGCGTATTAAAAAAACATCAAGTCTTTTTTGATCGTGAATGTTTGAAACATGATCAAATTATTATTTCCGGTGCTAAAAAAGGCATCAGTTTGAGGGTCGATCGCCAAGCTTTGATCGACTATTTACAGGCTAAAATAGGAGATATCTGTCATGATTAAACACATTTTATTCGATCTTGATGGCACCTTGTTGAAGATGGACAACAAGGCCTTTATCGATTATTACTTTCAGCTTTTAGGCAAGAAGATGGCTACATATGGCTATGATGTAAAAGAATTGGTAAAGGTGATCTGGATGGCGACGATGGAAGTTTTAAAAAATGACGGGACGATGACTAACCGTGAGCGCTTCTTTCTTGTTTTCTGTAAGGATATGGACGGAAAACTGCACGCCCCTAAAGAAGAAGTAGAAAGAGTCTTCAATGAATTTTATGACAATGAATTTGATGAAGCTAAGGTCATGGTCAAAAGGGATGGCGAAAGTGGTCGGATCGTGCAGAAACTAAAAGAAGAGGGCTATGATCTGATCGTGGCCACAAGCCCGGTCTTCCCGCGTGTTGCCGTTGAAAAGCGCTTATCTTGGATCGGCCTTAAGAGCGAGGATTTCAGCTTGGTGACGACCTATGAAAACTCCACCTTTTGTAAACCTGACCCCGCTTATTACAAGGAGATCCTGATGAAATTAAACCTTAGGCCTGATGAGTGTTTGATGGTGGGCAATGATTTGAAAGACGATCTCTACCCCGCTTTAAGCCAAGGTATAAAAGGCTTCTACTTAAATACTTATCCGATCAATGACGATGATCAATACGATGGTCCTAAAGGTGACTTTAGCGATCTTTTAGAATATCTTGAAAAGGAGAAAATATGAGTCAAAAAGAATATGAAAGATTAGTTAAGAAGGGGCGCGATTTTATGCGCCATCTGCCCAATATCGTCTTAGATGACTGGCAATCTGATCAAGAGCTAAAAAAGCCACAGCCGCCGCTTTGCAAGGCTTCAGTCAGTAAAGAGATCTATCCTTTAAAGCGCAACTTTCAAGATATTGAGATCAAAGATGATCTCACCTCAATTCTCATCAAGCGCAAGTCGCATCGCGTCTATAGCGAAGAAAAGATCAGCTCGAATCAGTTATCGTACTTGCTTTGGGCGATACAGGGCGTCAAAGATATCCGCGGAGATAATTACGCTACATTAAGGACTGTTCCCAGTGCCGGGGCGCGTCATCCTTTTGAGACCTATCTCATCATCAATGATGTAACAGGACTTAAACCCGGCCTTTATCATTATCTGCCCTTAGAACACAGCTTAGCCTTTTTAGATGAAATCAGAGATATCCCTGAAACGATCAATGAGGCGGTCTGCGGCCAGACCTGGGCCAAAAAGTCCAATGTCTTGTTTATTTTTACCTGCATTGCCTATCGCGCCGAGTGGCGTTATGGCTATTTAGCTCACAAACCAGCCTTAATCGACCTTGGACATGTGGGCGAAAACCTCTATTTGGCAGCGACGGCCTTAGATCTTGGCACTTGTGGCATCGCCACATATGATGATTATTTCATCAATGATCTATTAAAGATCGATCCAAAAGAGGAGATCGTCGTCTATCTGCATACGCTGGGCACAGTCAAAAAAGAAGATCAAGACAAAGAACAGGCCTTTTATGCTTTTTTGAAGGAGCAACAATAAAAAGATCAATTTTTGGTAATATTTTTGTAACATTTAAGCATGAAAAACATTGTTCAAAATATCACAATATTATTGTAATTAAACGGGGAATGGATTATAATCAATGAGCAAGAAGGAGGAATATAAAAGTGAAAAAATTTCTTGCTGTATTATTAACAGTTCTTATGAGTATTTCTCTTGTTGCCTGCAGCGGAGGCGATACTCCAGCCGGCGATGATACTCAAGGCGATGAACCATCAAGCGAAACAGTTACGATGGGTCTTGGTGTATCTAGCTCAGTTTCAGGTAACGGTGTAGATGCTGACCATGAAAATGGCCAATTCCAACAAAATGCAACTTATGCTTTAGTTGTACTTGATGGCGAAGGCAAGATCACTGACGTCAAATTAAATGTTGCCCAAAACACAGCAACTTGGGATGGCAGCGGTGTTGTTGAAGCTAATGTTATCCCTTCAAAATTCGAAAGAGATGACGACTACGGTATGCGTGGTTCTTCTCCAATCGAGGCTGAATGGGATGAACAAACTCGTGCTTTTGAAGAATACGTTATCGGTAAGACCGTTGACGAAGTCAAGAACATGGAACTTGATACAGAAAACCACAGCGGACCAGTTGACCTAACTTCTAGCTGCACGATCTCAGTTGTTGAATTCATCAACGCGATCGTCAATGCTGCTGATAACACAGTTGAAGTAAGCGGTGCTGCTACTTATGGTCTTGCAAGCATTGTCAATCCTGATTCAAGTGCTGATGCTAGTGCCGACAAAGATGGTAAAGCTCAATATGACACAACAGTTGCTGCTGTAGCTGTTGACGCTGATGGCAAGATCTTAGCTGCAAAAGTTGACGTCGCTCAACAATCAGTTGAGTTTGATACAGCCGGTGCTTTAGCTGGTGCAATTGAAGATGTTGACCTTCGTTCTAAAGTAGTTAAGAAAGAAGACTATGGTATGAAGGAAACTTCAGCTAATATAGGCAACATTGAAGGCGGTGGCGAATGGTACGAACAAGCTGCTGCTTATGAAGCATACTTAGTTGGTAAGACAGCTGATGAAGTAACAGGTATGGAACTTGATACTGAAAACCACAGCGGTCCAGTTGACTTAGCTACAAGCTGCACTATGAGTGTTGTCGATCTTAACGCTGCTGTCGTTAAGGCTATCGAAAACGCAAGCGCTGAAGACGCTCAATAATCTAAGTCTTACATTACTTAAACAAAGGCCTCTTGTTAGAGGTCTTTTTTGTTACAATATAAGTAGGTAATGAAAGGTACTTTGCTATGAAAAAAATCTTAATTGCGCTATTGTTTTTGATGCTTAGCTTATCTGCCTGTGCCACTGAAAAAGAAATTGATCAAGCGACTTTTACCTATTCTTGCAATTATGATCAAACTGCAATTGATTTTAATAAAGAAACAGCAAAGCTTTTGTATGAAAGCTTTAAAGAGATCGAGTTAGATCAAAAAGTTGATGGGTATGACGGCTGTTTTGGAACACTTAGCTTTCATTTTGATGATGGCACAAAAGATGAAGTGACGATCATAAATCATGATGTGATTGCATACCAGGATAAAACTTATAAAATCAAAGACAGGACACTGTACATAACGCTAGTGGGAGTTTTAGATGGCAATGAAAATCGAAGCTTTTTAACGCTAGAAGATTTAAAAACACTCGTGAATAAAAAAGGCGAAGAATTAACATATAATGATCTTAAGGACTATGTTCATTTGGAAGTTGGTTCGGGATTGTCAGTTACAAGTTATCCGATCAATAATGATTTCTATTTATTGCTAGGGACCCCAGCGCCCGATGAAAAACCAATGTATATCTATCTTATGTCCTATGCAAACAGCGACGATCATATCGATATCCGCTTTGAAGATATCGATAAGTTTATCGAAAAAGTTTCAATTTAGTCTTGCGCTAACAAGATCAGGCATAATTTGCCTGGTTTTAAATAAATGTGTTTTATGAATATGCTGTCTAATACATTATCAGATAATGTCTTGCCTTATATGCTTGATTTTTGATATATTTTATTAGCGTCAAAAAGGGAGGACGAAATGAAAAAATTATTAGTTGCTTTGATAGTTATGCTGATGTTTAGCTTAGGAGCTTGCGCAAACAGCGCGGATGATGCGATTAACGATATGCCCTTAAGCGACATCATGGATAGTCTATATGCGGATTTTAGTGAAGATGAATTACCGATGTTTGGTGAATATGTCGAAGTAAATGATGAGAATGTCAATTGGTATCTAGGCTTGAATGAAGTTGATTTCAAGGAAGCTTTAGCCAATGAGCCATTAATTTCCTCAATTGCCCACTCAGTAGTCTTGGTTAGAGGCAATGATGGTCAAGACATGGAAGCTTTAAAGGAAGAAGTCAGAGCCAATCTCAATACCAACAAGTGGATCTGCGTTGGGATTCCCAGCGAAGATCTAGTGACAGAAATCAGGGGTAATGTCCTTTTAGTCGTCATTGACGACCAAGGGCGTGATGCTAAGATCTTAGAGGCTTTTAATAATCTTTAATGGTCTTTTCAAGCGTTACTTTCATCTTTTACTTTTTAGCGATCGTCATCTTTTTATATGCTCTTGCTAAGGGTAAGGTGAAAAATGCGGTCTTGCTAGGGGCGTCGCTCTTCTTTTACTTTTATGGTGAAGGAAGAATGACGCTTATTTTAGTAGGCGTACTACTTTTTACATATTATTATGCCAAGTTAATCGAACTAAAAAGAAAGAGACTTGTTTTGGCGCTGGGTGTGATCATTTGCTTTACACCTTTGATCTACTATAAATACAGCTCCTTTATCCTGGCTAATTTTGGCATTGTTTATCGTGTTGCCCTGCCTTTGGGAATTTCTTTTTTCTCTTTCCAGGCTTCCAGTTATCTGATCGATGTTTATCGTAAGGATGTTAAGGCTTCATCTTCGCTTGTCAATTATGGAACCTATTTGACCTTTTTTGGGCAACTGGTAGCTGGGCCGATCGTGCGTTATGAAACGATCGCTCAAGAAGTCGAACGCGTGCGGCGTTTTGAGGTCGATGAAGTTTACACAGGCTTAAAACGCTTTGTCTTGGGCTTGGCTAAAAAATGCATTATAGCCAATACCTTGGGTTTGGCGATCAGTGAAATAAGCGCGTATGATAGCGGCCTGATCCTTTGGATGATCGCTGTAATGGAAGTGCTTCAACTCTATTATGATTTTAGCGCATATAGCGATATGGCGATCGGACTTGGTCTCTTTTTTGGATTCCATTTCTTGGAGAATTTCGATCATCCCCTCTTTGCGACCTCGGTCCGCAGTTTCTGGCAAAGATGGCATATCAGCTTAGGGACCTGGTTTAAGGACTATGTCTATTTCCCCTTGGGTGGTTCAAGATGTAAAAGCGCAAGACATATCTTTAATCTGCTCTTAGTTTGGACGATGACGGGATTATGGCATGGAGCGGCTTGGAATTTTGTCTTATGGGGTCTATATTTTGGGATCTTAATCATCTTGGAGCGCTATACATTGCTTAAAAGATTGACAAAACTTCCTTACTTGAATCATATCTATCTGCTGTTTGTCATCATCATTGGTTTTGTCTTCTTTAATCATGAAAATGCCTTTGAATATATTGCAAGACTTTTTGATTTAGATCATATGGTCGATCCGGCATCTTTATATTATCTTGAAAGTTATAGTCTTTTGATCGTATTTAGTCTGATCGGGGCGACTCCGCTTATAAAAAAGCTATATCAGAAGGCTGGCGCTTGGTCTTATTTTAAATATGTCGAAGCCGTCTTGATCTTTGTTGTCTTTGGTTTAGCGATCTCTTATCTGATCGGTCTTGGGTTTAACCCTTTCTTGTACTTCAGGTTTTAGTTATGTATAAAAAAGTCGTTTTATGTTTGATGTCGCTACTAGTTTTAGCGCTTGGTATCTTAACTCTTTTTAATCAAAAAGAGATTCTTTCGTTTGAAAGGCGCAAAGCCCAGGACTTAGGAGACTTTGCACCCTTAGATCCCGCTTATTGGGAAGATCTTGATGCATATTTGAGCGATCACTTTATTTTTAGAGAAACAGCTTTGAAAATAAATAATCTTTCCAAAAAGTATCTTTTCGCTTTTAAAGATAATGACGGCGTTTATACCAAGCAGGGATATCTCTTTGATATTCTGACTTATGATGAGGCGGCGGTCGATCATCTGATTCTTAAAACCAATGAGCTAGCCAATACCTACTTCAAGGATCAGGATTGTTATTTTGTAGCTATCCCAAGAAAGAATGATTATAGCGAGCGCTATTTTCCCGATGATCTAAGGTTTGCCGATATTAAAAAACAACTGGATGACAAGCTCAGTCTTCCCATGATCGCGATCGCTGATCTTTTGAGTCTAGACAGTTACTATAAGACCGACATTCATTGGCGTCAGGAAGCGTTGTCAAAAGTTGCGGAAAGGATCGTCGAAAGCCTAGGTGACACCTATCATAGAGAAGACGTAAAACTGCAAAACGCAGGCACTTTTTATGGAGCGCTTTATGCCCGCTCGTTTTTTGATACAGCAAAGGACGAACTCTATTATGTCGATCTGGATCTAAATGGGGTCAAGGTCTTTGATCTTGAAAAAGACGCTTATGTTAAGGTGTATGATGAAAGTGCCATAACAAGTCCGGATGCCTATGATCTATTTTTAGATGGACCGAGTGCCTATTTAAAGATCACAAATGAAAAAGTCAACAATGGCCAAAAGCTGATCGTCTTTCGCGATTCCTTTGCCTCTTCTTTACTGCCGCTTTTCATCAATTCTTATGAAGAGATCGAGGTGCTTGACCTTCGCTATTACAGTGAAAGCTTATTAGATGAACTAGAGCTGGCAAGTGATGCCAAGGTCCTATTTATCTATGGCAGTGAATTCATCAATCAAAGTGGGGCTTTAAGGTAGTTTTGTAGTAGAATATTGGCATGAGAGTAGTTGTACAAAGAGTTAAATATGCAAAATGTCATATCGAGGGCCAAGTCTATAGTGCGATCGGGCCAGGTTTTTGCCTTTTGGTTGGGATCTATGCCGATGATGATTTAAGCGACCTTGAAAAGATGGCTTATCGCATTGCCCATCTTCGAATATTAGAAGATGATAAGGGCAAGATGAATCTTAGTCTTTTAGAAAGTGGTGGCAGTATTTTAAGCATTTCGCAGTTTACCTTATGCGCCAAGACTAAAAAAGGACATCGTCCCAGTTTTACCGACGCCAAAGAAGCTGGTATTGCCAAAGATTATTACTTATATTTTAATGAATGTCTAAGAAACTATGGGCTTCAGGTTGCGGAAGGTATTTTTCAATCAGATATGGGGATCGAACTTTATAACGATGGCCCGGTAACGATTATTTTAGACAGCAAGGAATAGATTTATGATCATATATGGAAATGAAATCGCAAAATCAATCAAAGAAGAAGTGAGAAAGGAGATCCTGTCCCTAGAAGAAAAAGGCTTGCGCAAACCTCGTTTGGCCATTGTCTTGGTGGGCGATGATCCAGCCAGCCTTTCTTATATCAAGGGCAAAGAAAAAGCTGCCAAGGAAGTTGGTTTTGACTTTGTACTCTATAGGGAAGATAAAAAGATCAAAGAGGAAGACCTGTTGGCTTTGATCGATCGTTTAAATGAAGATGATGAAGTTGATGGGATCTTAGTCCAATTGCCCCTCAGCGAACATATCGATGAAGAAAGGATCATCGCTCAGATCGATCCTTTAAAGGATGTCGATGGTTTGAGCGAACTCAATGCCGGACGTTTATTCAAAGCAGAGGACGGTCTATTTCCTTGCACAGCTTTAGGGGTCATGGAGCTTTTAAGACGTTCTAATATTCAAATAAGCGGTCAGAATGTTTTGATGATCGGGCGCAGTAAGCTTGTGGGATTGCCTTTAGCGCGCATGCTGGTGCAGGCCAACGCGACCGTCACCTTGGCACACTCCAAGACAAGAGATCTAAAAGAGCTCACTAAAAGACAGGATATTATTATCGTTGCGATCGGCTGTCCACGTTTTCTAAAGGCCGAAGATATCAAAGAGGGAGCCGTTGTGATCGATGTGGGGATCAATCGGGTCGATGGACGCCTTTGTGGGGATGTCGATTTTGAAGAAGTAGAAAAAAAGGCGAGCGCGATCACTCCAGTGCCTAAGGGCGTGGGGCCGATGACTATTGCCTGTTTGATGCAGAATACTTTAAAAGCATATAAAATGAGGTGTTTAAAATGATCAGTGAATATGCCTTGAATGATATTGTGGAAATGAAAAAGGAACATCCTTGCCATAAATCAAAATATTGGAAGATCATCCGGATCGGTGCCGATATTAAGATCAAGTGTCAAGGTTGTGGGGCGGTCGTTTTAATGGAGCGTTATGAATTTGAAAGAAAATGTAAGAAACTTATTAAGAAAGCTGATGAAACTAGGGACTAGCATATTGTTGGGATCTTTAGTGCTGCTTAGCCTAAGTGCTTGTCAAAAGCCTTATACATATGAAGAAGCACTGGATATCATCAAAGAATATGCTTATCTTGAGGAAGTAGAAGTAGTTGATCATGAAGAGAATGATGAGGCCTTTATTATCAGCATTGATGATGAGGGCGTGATCTATACTTATGAAGTATCAAAAAAGAGCGGTGAGATCATAAGCGTCGGTTACAAGGAAGAAAAAGACGAGTTCAGCTATCTTGCAAATGGCAATATCAGCTATGATGACGCTTTGACTCAGGCCTTAAATGCCTATGGTAAACTGGCAAGTGAAGCAACTAACTTTGTTTTGATCGATGAAAGTAAACAAGAGCGGGCAGTCTATAATTTTACTTACGAAGACGGACTCTATCTCTATGAGGTCGATATCGATCCCAAAAGCGGGGAGATGCTAAGCATGCAAAGAAAACAAAAGATCAGCGAGGTCTATCTTTTTGAAGGTGAGATCGGTTTAGATGAGGCTTTAAATAGGGCTAAAGAAGAATTGAATATCGAAGAAGCAAATGAAGTAACGATCATGGCGATCAGCGAAGAAACGCCATATTATGAAGTCAGGATCGATGATATGGTCATCATGATCAATGCCTTAAGTGGGGAGGTTTTAAACAATGGTTAATGTTGTCTATCAAGATGAGATCGATGAAGCGATCGAGGCGGCCGATGAAGCCTTAGATTATTTATATGAGGCTAGGGATGCTTTAGGCAGCGCTGGCAATTGGGGTTTAGTTGATATGTTTGGTGGCGGCATTTTTACGACGATGTTTAAACATTCAAAGATCAACAATGCCCAAAGATCGATCGAGCATGCTAAAAGAGCGATCCGTCATTTAAAAAATGAGTTGGAAGATATTGACCGCTTGATTGATGTGGATCTTAAAACTGGTGATTTTTTATCGTTTGCCGATTTCTTTTTCGACGGCTTAGTCGCCGATTGGCTCATGCAAAGCCGGATCTCAGAAGCACGAAGTCAAGTCGAAAGAGCGATTGGCGATATCGAAGATATCAAATATGAATTAGAGTCTTTGTAAGAAAAAGATCAAATGGACACGTCCATTTGAAACAGCATATATTGAACTGTCATTAATATAAAGTAGACAATAGTAAACAATAGTCAGCAGTGTAATATAATATGTCTTTAGAAGATATCTTCTAAAGACATATCGGTCTAAAGATAAAACTATCCGATAATGATCTGCGGATACTGACTATGTTAATTATAGACAAGTAGGTCATAAAATGACGATAAGCAAAGATCAAAGAGACAGCGTAGCTGAAGATATCGTAGACAGTGGTCTATGTTCGCTAAGTATGAAAGAAATATGGTATCCCAACCAGTAATGCCGCTTATTATTACCGGTGCTATATCAAAGAGAATGGTATTGAACCAAAGAGTAAAGATAAGATCGTATCAAAGATCGAGAAAGAGACGGATTACAATGGATTACTGGCTCTTTCCAATGAGGAACTGATCGATGAGATCATCAAAGCGAGAGTCGGGCAGAATGCGCAATAAATGGTTACATGATGAAAGGTGATGGTCAGGGAAAGGAATTCATTACTTTAAAGAAACAGAGTTCGAAATAGTCTATAAGCTAGCTAGTGAGTTTCCTATAACTCGTATCTGTAAGATCATGGATGTCAATCGTTCTAGTTTCTATAAATGGTGTAATAGACTTAAAGATCCTAGTGTTAAGACGATCAAAAGATCAGATGATATCAGATTATTTAAAGAGTGCCAAAAGTATCTTAACCATGGTTATCGTAGTCTTAATGCCAAGATATGGTTAGATTACAGGCGCCATCTACTCAGATAATTACGCTTAAAGGCTGTTTCATTATTGCGGTATCAAGAGCGTTTTAGAAGATGTAGAGGTTATAAGACTCAAGGTAGAGATTGCGTCTATCCTAATCTTCTGTTAGTCGATCTAAAGATCAAACGACCATTTGAAGTCATCGCCTTAGACATGACGATCTTCAAGGTGAATGGTGAGTGGCATGAGATAACTTTCTATATGGATCTCTTCAATAACGAGATCGTGGCTTATGGTCTATCTAATAAGATGTGTTTGCAATACTAACTTTATCGGTCGTGACAAAGTCATAGAGATCAAAAAAGAAGCATATCCAGACTACAAATTGATCCTGCATTCTGACCAAGAGTCTGTCTACGCTTCCAAAGATTTCAATGAAACCTTACCACTTTATGATATCACAAGAAGTATGCCTCGTTCTGGTACACCAACAGATAATAGTGCTATGGAGGCTATCAATGGTTGAATTAAAGAAGAACTGTTTAACGACTTCAAGATAACAGATTCCGATGATACACCAGACAGCATAGAGAGATACATCGACTATTTCAATAATAAAAGACCCGCCTATGCCTTTAACTACAAGACACCTAAGCAGGTCAAGGATTACTACTTCGCTAATTTGAAGTATAAAAAGCGATGATTAGTGTCTACCTTCTATTGACTAGTGCAATATATCTTGCATGACTGAGGTGTTAATCACTTCTTTTTGTACGGTCATTGAATGATGCAATTTCGTAATAAATCATGGCATTGATAACTACCAATGGTACATAACCACAACCAATAAAACCTAGCACAATAGAAAACGGCACACCAAATAGTATCATGAAAAATACGGTTGATTTATAATCTTTGTTGTTCATATCAGTATTCGAAATATAAGCTATTCGCCATTGTGTCTAATAAGCCAGCGGCACTAAAACTGATATTTGTACCATTTATACCCACGCTAATTCCAGCAACTAATGAAACAGTCGCGTGGGCGTATTTTGCAACCGCTGTTGTTTCTCCAGTTGAGTCCGCTTTTCTTACATATGCAGTTACGATAACTTTATCTAATGGATGCATCGGACCGTATCTGGCTGGGAAAGTATATGCCATGCCGGAATCAGCTGTTTCATCAGTTCTAGAAGCCATACCAGTCATCAATCCTTTCCCTTTGTAATATGTAGAACACGAACCGCTATATTGAGAAAAATTATCGCCCCATGCAATAGCTAAAGCGTCTTCAAATTGATACGCAGGAGTCTTCTTCCATTCTGCCACAGCCTGCAATTTAAAGGTATCATATTTAGAAGATGCAGCTATCCGTTGAACGTAAACTGTCAAATCCATATACGCATCTCCGATAGCGCCTCTTGTTTTAGGAGTATCTTCGTCAACGCTTAATCTTTTTTTAGAAATTGAAACAATTTCACCATCATTTATGTCAAATTCTGGATTACTATGCATTTGTTCTTGAATCAAAGCGATCTCCTCAGCTGTGTATTTGCTCCAATCAATTGTATCTTCTTGGGCAGAAACACATGTCGGTAATAAAACCAAAAGCATCATAAGGCTTAATAAAGTGCTAAGTAATTTTTTCATAATAAAATCCCCCTTTCTTACTTAGTCATGTTTTGCTTACTTATAGCCTGGTACAGATTATTAATAATAACGCCAGATACCCAAATAGTATATAATGCCGTTTTTGTACCGATGAGGATTATAACTTAACATATTATCGTCCCCTTCCTTTTACAATTTAAGTATAACAATAAATGGAATCGTTTACAATATTATATTATTCCTCATAGCACCTAATATCTGTTGCTTTAAGTGCAAGGCTTAAAAATATAATTGTGGTTCACGTGTCTAAAGTATTGTTATGGAACAGTTTATTTAAAGTAAGGGCTAAATAGTAAAATAGCTTTCTTATATAACTGGTACACAAGAAAGCTACTTATTGTATAAAAGGATTTTAACGCCCTTTTTTGATGGCCGTGATGGCCTCATCGATCTTGGAATCATCCCCGTTTAGTATCGCTTCTTTAACACAGCTTTTGAGATGTTCTTCCATGATCTTATTGTTGACATTAGCCAAGATCGCTCTAGTGGCATTGATCTGATCATAGATATCTAAGCAATAGCGATCTTCTTTGATCATGGTGATGATGCCTTCGATCTGACCTTTAGCAATATTGAGGTTGCGGATGACTTTTTGATGATCAGCCTTCATGACTAATACCTACTACCTCATATCCTGCTTCTTTAACAGCCTCCTTGATGGCTTCATCGCTTGCATCGCCGCTTACGACAGCCTGCTTGTTTTCTAAAGATACTTCCGCCTTTAGACCTAGTTTAGTAAGAGCATCATTTACATGCTTAACGCAATGTTGGCACATCATTCCTTCGATCTTAACAGTTCTTGGCATAATTTTTATTTCCTCCTTTTTATGCATTTTTCTGATCCTTAAGGCATTAGACAAGACGATGATGGAACTGATCGACATTGAGAAGGCTCCAACCATCGGATTCAACATGATTCCAAAAGTGCTGTAGAAACATCCCGCTGCTAGGGGAATAAAGATAATATTGTAGAATAGCGCCCAGAAGAGATTCTGTTTAATGACGCGCATGGTAAATTGTGAGACCTTGATCATAAAGGGGATATCGCCAAGATCGTTTTTCATTAAGATGAGATCACTTGACTCATAGGCGATATCGCTACCAGCGGCGATCGCAAAGGAGACATCGGCTCCGCTTAAGGCAATCGCATCGTTGATCCCATCACCTACCATCGCCACTAAACCCTCTTTTTGATGGTCTTTGATAATTTGATATTTGTCTTCCGGCTTGACTTGAGCATAATACTCATCAATGCCAACTTTCTCAGCGACATTTTGGGCAATGAGCTTATTATCGCCGGTACACATGACGCTCTTTACACCTAATTCCTTTAGCTCTTTGATGGCAGCTGCGCTTTCCTTTTTGATCACATCGGCGATATAGACAAGACCCAAGAGTTTTTTGTCTTCAGCAACTAAGACATAAGAGTAAGCTTTTTCCTTTGCTTCGCTTAGATATTCCTCTTTGACTTCAACTTGATTTTCCTGCATGAGTTTAAGATTTCCAGCTAAGAAGATATGATCGCCTAACTTGGCTTTGATACCGCGCCCGGAGATCTCTTCAAAGCTTTCAAAGGAAATATCTTTAGCACTATACTTTTCTAAGATTGCCTTGGCAATGGGATGTTTGGAATTGCGCTCAAGGTTGTATATGATTGCTTCAAAGCTGGGATCTAGCTTGATTGTTTTAATAATTTGGGGCTTATTGGCCGTGATCGTACCCGTCTTATCCATAATGATCGTCTTTATATCATGGGCGATCTCTAATACTTCTGGATGACGGATAAGAATTCCGTTTTTAGCACTGACACCATTGGCGACCATGATCGCACTGGGCGTGGCTAAGCCCAAGGCACAGGGACAGGATATAACTAAGACACTTAGGGCAAAGTTCATACTGAGCTCAAAGTCATGCGAGACGATAAACCAGATCACAAAGGTGATGAAGGCAATTAAGATTACACCCGGTACAAAAAAGGACGAGACCTTATCGGCAAAACGCTGGATGGGGATCTTTTTGGTCGTCGCTTCCTTAGTCATCTCGATGATCTTAGAAAGGACGCTGTCTTCATTGGTCTTACTGACTTTGATCTTGATGGCCCCTGTTAGATTGATCGTTCCCCCGATGACACTTTGGCCGACTTTTTTATTGACGGGCATTGATTCACCCGTCAGCATCGATTCATCGACGTTAGTGACACCTTCGATGATCGTGCCATCTTGGGCGATCGTCTCGCCGGCCCTAGTGATGATGATATCACCAACAGACAAATCATCTAGGGGGACGACTACTTCTTTGCCATCTAAAAGCTTTGTCGCAGTCATCGGTCTTAGATTAGCCAGCATGCGAATAGCTTTAGTCGTCTTTTCTTTATTGAGACCCTCGATATACTTGCCGATCGAGACGATGACTAAGATCATGGCTCCTGTTTCAAAATAATAGTGGAAGCTATGATCGCCAAGAGCTATTTTAAAAATAGCATATAAGCTGTAAAGATAAGAGACACCCGTTGAAATGGCAACCAGGGAATCCATGTTAGGATTTAAATGAAGTACACTTTTAATGCCGCTGACGAAGTACTTGCCTTCTAAGATATAAATGATCGTGGCGATGATAAGCTCGACAATACCCACGACCACCATATCATGAGAGATAGATGGTAAACCAAACATATGGCCCATCGCCACATACATGAGAAGGACGACTAGAACAGTTGAAATAATGAGCTTGAGCTTGGAATAATCGATCTTAGCTTTACTTTTATCAAGTACCAATTCATAGCCCAGCTTATCAACGGTTTGAGCGATCTCTTCCAGTTTGACCTTGTCTTCATCGTAGTCGATGATCATATCATTTTCTAAAAGATTGACCTCACACTTATTGACGCCCTCCATCTTATTTAAATTTTTTTCGATCGTCATCTTGCAGATGGCGCAGGACATTCCCTTTACTTCTAAATCTTTCTTCATATTTATACATATACCCCCTATGGGTAATTATATCTTAGCATCCTCTAATAAACTTGTAAAGCTAGATGATTTTATTTCCTCTATAATAGAGATAAGAAAAGAGGAAAAAACGATGAGAACATTTATTGCAGTCGATTTAGGCGGCACTAATATTAGAGCGGCCTTAGTTGATGAAAAGGGAAAGATCCTTGATATTAAAAAGGATGCCACACAAGCCGATAAAGGTAAAGAACATGTCATGAAGAAGATGGAAGACTTGATCGCATCTTTAAAAGACTATGAAAAAGCCGATGGGATCGGTCTTGGCATTCCTGGGCCTACCGATACGATCAATGGTAAGATCATCATCTCTAATAATTTGCCAGATCTTGTTGGCTATCCGATCGCCGATCGGATCCGCGAGCATTTTCATAAGCCAACTTTTATGGCCAATGATGTCAAGGTTGCCGGTCTAGCTGAAGCTTTGTTAGGTCAAGGACAGGGCAAGAATAATATCTACTATTTAACGATCTCAACCGGTGTTGCCGGAGCGATGATTTTAGATGGCAAGGTTCTTTCTGGTTATCATGGGCATGGCGGCGAGATCGGCAATATGTCGATCGATCCCAATCGTTTAAGCATTGGCGGTCTTAATAGGGGAGCAGCAGAATCTTGGGTCTCAGGGCCGGCTTTGGTCCGTGAAGCAGAAAAGGCCTGCAAGAGGCAGTTTAAACATGCCGGCGAGGTTTTTGAAGCCGCTAAAGATGATGAAAGGGCTAAGGCAGTCGTCGAGCGCTTCAAGGATGATCTGGCAGTGCTTTTGGCTGGCGTATGCTTTGTCTGTGATCCCGAGATGATCTTGATTCAGGGCGGGGTCATGAAATCAAGTGCCGACTTCTTGAAAGATGTCGAAGAAAGAATGCGTGCGCTCTTATTCCCAGGTATGCGCGAAACAAGTCTAGCCAGTGCTACAATTGAAGAACCTGGTCTAGTAGGAGCAGCAATGTTGGCGAAGTCGCTTTTATAAGATGAGTTTACTAGTTACTAAGATGGGTATCAATGGAGAGGGGATAGCCTATAAAAAAGGCCGTCCCATCTTTATTGAAGGCGCCCTAAAAGATGAAGAAGTTGAAGCCAAGATCTATGATGAACAAAAAAACTATGCCAGGGCCAGACTTTTAAAGGTCGTAAAAGCCAGCCCCCATCGCATAGTAGCAAAATGTCCTTATTTTGAAAGCTGCGGGGCATGCCAGATCATGCATCTTGAAAAAGCAGCGCAAAAAGAATATAAGGTCGAGCAATTAAGAGAAAGCCTTTTTAAGTATGCAGGTCTTGATGATGTAGCGATCGATGAGCTCATCACTGATGAAAAGGGCTTTGCCTATCGCAATAGTCTCAAGCTTCCTTTGACGGTCAAAAAAGGCAAATTGGTCACAGGCCTTTATGAACACGGATCTAATCATATTCTAGCCATTGACAAGTGCCTTATACACGATCCTGAGATCGAAAGAGTGCGCAAGAATGTTTTAAATGTCCTTAATAAATATCATTTGGCGCTTTATGATCACAAAAGCAAAAAGGGGATGCGCGCGCTTTACATCAGACATTTAATGGGTCAAATTGAACTTTGCCTTGTGACGGGCAGGGATGAGCTAGCTAAAAGCGTGATCGATGATCTTGCAAGGATCAGCAAGCTTAGCTCGATCTATCAATCGGTCAATACCTCAAGCGGCAATAGTTTCTTTGGTAAGTCTTTTAAACATCTCGCTCTAGCGACAAAACTCAATGTCCGTTTTATGGGTCTTAAGGTCGATCTTAGTCTACCTTCCTTTTTTCAATTAAATACTCATATGGCCGAGCTCTTATATAGTAAGGTCATCGAGCTTTTGGATGAAGGCGAGACCTTGTTTGAAGGGTATGCCGGCATCGGACTCATGTCCTTATTGGCCAGCGATAAATTTCAAAAGGTCTATGCGGTCGAAAGTATTGCCCAAGCAATACAAAATGCCAAGGCTATGGCCAAAAAGAACCATATCAGCAATGTGGAATTCTTCTATGACGATGCATCACTCGCCCTAAAAAGAGTCGCTAAAAAAGAGAAGATCACAACGCTATTAGTCGATCCACCCCGCAGCGGTCTTGATGATGATATGCTCTTAGGGATCATCAAAGCCTTGCCTAAAAAGATCGTTTATGTTTCTTGTAATCCTTCTACACTTGCGAAAAACATAGCCTATCTTAAAAAGTATTACCGACTTGAAAAGGTCATTCCTTTTGATCTCTTCCCAAATTCAGCCCATGTCGAGACGATTGTAGTTTTGTCCAAACATAATACCAAACAGTACATTGAGGTTGAAGTGAAGATGGATGGGCTGGATTTGACTGTGGTGGAGAGTAAGGCTACCTATGACGAGATTAAAGAGTATGTAATGGAAAGGTATGGCTTGAAGGTGTCCAGCCTGTATATCTCCCAGGTCAAACGGAAGCGTGATTTGGATGTGGGACAGAATTATAATCTGTCTAAGAAAGAAGAGCTAAAGTACCACAATGCTCTCCGGAAAAGGAAGCGGCTATCATAGATACTTTGAGACATTTTCAGATGATTTAAAAAGGGAGTGATAATATGCCAAGAACAGGAATTACTGCTTATGATTTACTAATTTCTTGCCCTGGGGATGTCCTTCAATATGCTGATATTGTGAAAGAGTGTGTTGAGTCATTTAATCATACTTTAGGTTGTATTAATAGTGCTGAAATCGTGACACGACATTGGGCTACTGACAGCTTTCCTCAATCTGGAGACAGACCACAAGAGTTATTAAACAAGCAATTTGTGCGAGATTGTGATGCTGCAGTCGCAATTTTTTGGACAAAATTTGGAACACCTACGGATAAGTATGGATCAGGAACTGAAGAAGAAATCGAAGAGATGTTATCTTCGGGCAAGCAGGTCTTTCTTTATTTTGTAGATGCTCCAATTAACCCATCTGTGATAGATATGGAGCAATATCGCAAAGTAATTGATTTTAAGGAAAAATACAAAGGACATGGATTATATGGATTGGTCAAAGATGAAAACGATTTAAGAAAACAGTTTACTAATCATCTGACAATGTATTTTCTACCAATAATAACTGGAGAGATTTCCCAAGACACAACAATGGCAGCTCCAATGTTACAGATACAAGATTACAATTCAGGAAATGAAGAGGTAGCTACATATCAACAGTTAGATTTATCAAACTGTAAATTTATGAGCGATAAAGTTAAAGTTATCTATACTCAAATAGATAATTTGAAAAACAATTATTTACCACAACGCACGCCTGAAAAACAAGAAGAATCATCTCAAAGTCTGCTGAATGACGGTAAAAATGAATTTATTAAAAACCCAGAATTTTCTAAATTATTTTTAAATTCATTAACAGATGTAAATATTTCTGAAAAGTGGAAAGAAACAATCCTTAAATTTTGTGAGAGTAACAACATAGAGATTCCAGAGCAGTTTTGGTATGTAGGCAACTTGAAGCAAAGCAGCATGATCTTATCTACCCCATTCTCTAATAACTCTCCATCCTTAGAGGGGAGTGATGCTGAGCAACAACGTTATAAATCTATAAAAAAATTGTATTGGGATATTGTAGAATACAATGAATACTTGCTATATTTTCCCCAAATAGATGCTCAGAAATTTGTGCGATTGGTAGTAGCGAATATCGGAACTACATTTGATGAAGATATAGATATAAAACTTATTGTAAAAAAGGATTGCTTGCTAACTTATAATGATTTTCCAATTCCTGATATCAATATAATAGATGATATTTTGGAGATGGATTTTTTGGGGTTTGCCTATGAATTAGAAGAAACTGATTCTATTAGCAAATATAGCGATTATCCTGTTACGCCAGTTGACTTTGATTATCGAATTCCAGATCCATTCAATCGGGTATCTGCAAGCGATGAATACAAAATAAAAAAGGATAATTACAAAACCCAGTTAGTGCGCATTATGTGTTATCAAAGATATGAAAAAGAGACCTGTGACATTTTAGTATTTCATATCCCCTATTTGAAACATCATGTGAAAATGGCTTTCCCATCTGTACTTGCTTTTAAAAATCCACCTGAAGAAATAGAATATGAAATTAGATCTAAGCATGTACCAGATGTTATAAAAGGAAAAATATCTTTAATTCATGAAAAAAATTAAGTATATTGAACCTTGTATTATCTATCTGACCTATATAGATAATACAAGGTAAATGCCTATGATAGATGGATGGAGCGGTTTTGCGGATTTGATGGCAAGTCTGATTGAAAATATGTCGAAGATTTAGACTTGGGTAATCTGCTTGATCCAAAGCCTGTTCGGAATCAATAAGATGATGTCAGCATGTCAGAAACAATAATTGGCCCATGTATTGCAGACAGAAAAGCTACATGATTTAATAATCGTGAAATAAGTGTCCAAACTCAGTTCAAGAAGGAAAAAACCTTCTTGAACTGAGATACATAAGATTGACGAGGTGAACGATATGAATGGTAACAATGTACCAAACAAAAAATCTGACATAATTATTTATACAACAGAAGATGGATTGGCAAAAATTGAAACCACCTTCGATGGCGATACAGTTTGGTTGTCAATGGATCAGATGGCGGAGCTGTTCCAACGGGATAAATCCACGATTTCAAGACATATTAAGAATATTTTTTCGGAAGGTGAACTTGTGCGCGATTCAGTTGTTGCAAATTTTGCAACAACTGCGGCAGACGGAAAAACTTATCAGGTAGATTATTACAATCTCGATGTTATTATCTCGGTTGGCTATCGTGTGAAGTCCAAACGAGGCACTCAGTTCCGTATTTGGGCAACTGGAATTTTGAAAGAATATATGAGAAAAGGTTTTGTCCTGGATGATGAACGCTTGAAGAATCTGGGCGGTGGCGGATACTTCAAGGAACTGCTGGAACGAATCAGAGACATCCGCGCATCGGAAAAGGTGTTCTACCGGCAGGTCCTGGAGATTTACGCTACGAGCATTGATTATGACCCCAAAGCTGAAATTTCCATTCAATTTTTCAAAAAAGTTCAGAACAAGATTCATTATGCGGTTCATGGTCAAACTGCGGCAGAGGTTATTTACACAAGAGTTGACGCGGAAAAAGACTTTATGGGTCTTACTGCTTTTACGGGAACCCAGCCGACCCTCCGGGAGGCGGTGATTGCTAAAAATTATCTGGATGAAAAGGAACTCCGGGCAAAGGGGCAACATGTATCTGGTAATTTGGATTTTGCTGAGCGCCAGGCGGAACGGGAACAGGTTATGACCATGAAAGACTGGGTGGAACATCTGGATCGTATTCTTACCATAAGTGGTGAGCAGCTATTGCAAGGGAACGGAAGCGTGAGCCATAAACAGGCCGTTGAGAAAGCAACCACCGAATATAAGAAATACAAGACTAGAACGCTTAGTGAAGTGGAAAAAGACTATCTGGATTCCATTAAGATGTTGGAAGAGAAGACAGAGAAAAAATGAGAGGCTGTAGTTGTTCCATGGAGAGCAGGCAGATGAAGAAAGAAAAGATAAAAGTTTACACATATACCAGAGTTTACACTACTATGTAGGTGGACGGCTATTCTCTGGATGCGCAAAAGGCTAAAATGAAAGCCTACGCAGATTACAACGATTATGAGATTGTCGGCGAATATGAGGACGCAGGAAAGCCCAGCAAATCCATTGAGGAGCGGGTACAGTTTGGACAGATGATGGAGGACATCAAATCTGGAAAAGCTGGCCAGCAACAATATCTATAAAGTGTTGATTTACTTTGATAAGCTGTATGACGCCATGAATGCGCAGGAACGGCGGCCGAATGAGCAATGGCTGGAATCTATCAAGTTTAGGCTGCCTATCATCGAGTAAGATATGAATATTAGTTTGGACAATGAAGAACAAGTCGAGACTGTTGTACTGCTTTCCCACAAAAAACCTGACAGCTCAATCAGCGTAAAAGTGGAGTTTGGCGAATGAGAGGGCAATGTACCGCTTGATAACATCGCTAAAAGAACCGAGGCATACAAGCCGAAAGAGCGAGTTACCTACAAAATGATAAAGGAATACATAGAAGCTAAATATGGCTTCAAGGTACATACCGCTTATATGGCAGAGGTAAAAAGAAGTTTAGGCTTGCCAATGTATGATGCCCTAATGAGGTAGAAAAATTGAAACAGCCGAGAAAACATCCGACAGCAGAGAAAGTGGAAGCCATAAAGGATGCGTTGAAGCATTTTAAAATGATTTGAGTTAAGAAGTTACCTTATTATAGCTGGGTAATTTTTTATATTTTTGTCCCAAAACTATATATTTTTGTCCCGGAATGTGATATGATGTATAAAATGATGGAGGTGTTCTCTTATGAAAAAACAAAATATATTAAATTTGATAAAATATCATGTTGAAAGAAATGAGAATGCATTTAGAAATGAAGCAGTAAATATAGCTAAATA
>CALVCF010000013.1 GCA_944325935.1 uncultured Erysipelotrichaceae bacterium
GTGTCCGGTATCTTCCATACCGATGAGTAGCTTAGCTTTACTATAGTCTTTGATATGACTTAATAGTTTCATGAAACCATCAAGGTCATTAGTGAAAGTGATGCCTTCTTTGATCACTTGACCAGTACCAGTGTCATAGATCGAGAAGACATGTTTAAACTTGGCGATATCAATGCCGACATTGATCATGGTGTTAATCTCCTTTCAAAGTCGTGATGTGTTTATCCACGATCCATATATCACAAAACCTGGTTCCAAATGCGAATTCAGTAGACTCATCTGACTAATTATTATTTCGATATATGGCGTGGTAAGATCCTCCTTCAAGTAGTCAAAGCTACAGGAATTAAATTACAGATCCACATTCACATATTTCAATATACAGATCTAAGTGACTGTAATCAACCACAGTCAATAAACATACGGTTGATAGAAAGGATATGTATATTCTAATAACTCATTAGATGAGTCAATTAGAATATACCAGAAATTTATGAAAGATTTATTAAAAGACTTAAAATGGAATGCGATCATTGGTTCGGTGATCATGATCTTGACAGGTTTTGTCTTGATCATTTTCCCAAGCGTTTCGCTATCGGTTTTAGCGACGATCGTTGGTGTAGGCGCTATATGCGGCGGACTTTTTAGTATTATTCGCTTTTTTACCTATGATCTAAAGGAAAGTTTTTACCGCAACGATTTTCTGATTGGAATTGTCGTTTTAACGATCGGTATCCTGATCTTGTTTAGGCCGACGGTCTTTATTTCGATCATTCCCTTTGTCTTGGGCATTGTAATCATGTTCAGCGCTTTTTCCAAGCTGCAAGATGGCATTACGGCCAAGCGTCTAGGCTACCCCAATCACATGCTATATATTATCTTAGCTTTGATTGATTGTGTTTTTGGTATGGTTGTTCTGTTTAATCCTTTTGAAGTAGCGACCATTTTATTTATTATCATCGGCGTCGGACTTGTATACAGCGGGGTTTCCGATCTTTATGTGACGGTCTATCTCTCTCAGAAATTTGATGACTTTTATAAAGGATTAAATGAAGACCAAGGACCAAAATTCTAAACATCTTTACGTTCACGTACCCTTCTGCAAAGATTTTTGTACGTATTGCGATTTTTGTCACTATCTTGCCAAAGATCGTTTTATCATACCATGGCTCAAAGCCCTAAAGAAGGAAATTGCCTTTAAAAAAATGAACTATAGTTATGAGACGATCTATATTGGTGGGGGGACGCCCAGCATTTTGTCTTTAGCTCATTTAAGGGAATTATTAGAAATATTAAAGCCTTATACTGAGAATGTCTTGGAGTATACTTTTGAAGCCAATCCTGAAAGTTTGGACGCTTTTAAGGCTGATCTTTTATCTGATTACGGTATTAATCGAATCTCTTTGGGCATGCAGACACATGATGCGAAGATCCTTAAGGCGATTAGGCGCCATCACAGTTTCGACGATGTCAGAAAGACAGTTGATCTTTTAAAGATAAGAGGTATAAGGAATATCTCGCTTGATCTTATCTATGGCTTGCCTTTCCAGGATCTTTTTTCTTTTAAACAATCAATTGAAAAAGCCTTGAGTCTAGATATCGACCATATCTCGCTTTATGCTTTGACACTAGAAAGGGGCACTAGTCTTTATCATCAGAACTATCATTTGATCGACGAAGATCTCGATGCCGATATGTACGAAATGGCAAAAGATATATTAGAAAAAGCAGGATTTGAAAATTATGAAGTTTCTAATTTTGCCCGCCATCAGTCTTATTCGCTTCATAATCTCGCATATTGGAATTATGATGACTATGATGCGCTATCTCTTAGTGCCAGTGGCAAAAGAGGGCTTTATCGCTATGATAATACAAAAAGCCTCATTGAATATTTCAAAGGCAACTATATTGAAAATGAGTATCAGCTAGACTTAAAAGAAGCGGCCTTTGAAAATATCATGATGAGCTTTAGGACCCAGTTTGGCTTGGATCTAGGCCTTTTTGCGAAACGGTATAAGGTATCCTTTTTTGAACTATATCAAAAAGCTTTCGAAAAAAGAAAATCCGATTTTATAAAAATAGCGGATCACTTAGTAGTAAAGGATCGCGCTATCTTGAATGATATTCTATTAGACTTTATGGATCAAGATTTTTGATAATAGTAATAAAGAGCTTGCGTGCCAAGGTCGCCGTAACCATTGACCAGGAGATATTTGAAAGATTCTAAAACACGATCCAAAATAGGTAAGACGATCTTTTTTTGACTGGCTTCATTTTGGGCGATCGTCATATCTTTGACGAAGTGCTTGATGTAAAAGCCGGGTTCAAAGTCCTTTTCCTTGATTTTTTTAGTGGCGTAGTTTAATTGGAAGGAGGCTGCCGATCCACTGGAAACTGCCTTGATCACTGCCTCACGGTCTAGACCCTGTGCCGCCATATAGCTAAGGCTTTCCATGACTCCGGCGATATTAGCGGCGATCAGGCTCTGATTGGCCATTTTGGCATGCTGACCACTGCCCCATCCGCCAATATAGGTCACATTACTTCCCATAGCCTCAAAGACCGCGCGACATTTGTCGAAGCTTTTCTTTTCACCTCCGACCATGATTGTCAAATTAGCTTTTTTAGCTCCGATGTCGCCACCTGAAACAGGGGCATCAAGCATTGCTAAGCCGTATTCTTGTGCTTTTTGACCTAATTTGAGCGCAAGGCTGGGTGAAGAGGTAGTCATGTCGATTAACACAGCTCCTTTTTTAGCATTGGGCATGATTTTATCGTAGCACTCTTCGACATCCCTAGGATAGCCAACCATTGTAATAATGATATCGCTATCTTTTACGCATGCCACAAGATCTTCATAAGCTGTGATATGGGCAGCTTTGATCGCTTGTGCTTTAGCATAAGTCCGATTGTAGACTTTTACATCAAAGCCCTTTTTAGCTAAGTTTTGGGCCATTGGTGCGCCCATGACCCCGGTTCCGATAAAACTGATCTGCATATTTTCCTCCTTTATTTCTAGATAAGATGTATATGCTCGAGTTATGAATATAAGAATAGGCATGAAGATAGGTCTAGCCAAATCATCCTTAACTCATTATTATTTTACACTCGGAGGTCGTCCTTTTACAGATTAAAGAATCAGTGAGCAAAAATTGCTGAATAACCTTGCCAATAGGGATGGATTTTGCTAATATAATAGAGCTTTTGTCCTGAGTTTTGGGAGTCTCCGACCCAATACCCGGAATAAAAGATCGAAGAAAAGGAGATTTTAGAATGTTAACTAAAGAACAAAAACAAGCAATCGTGAAAGAGTATGCCCGTTTTGAAGGGGATACTGGTAGTGTGGAAGTGCAAGTCGCTTTATTGACCCACCAGATCAACAATCTGACCGAGCATTTAAAGGTCCATAAGAAGGATTTCCATTCTAACCGTGGTCTTTTAAAGATGGTCGGTAAGCGTAAAAACTTCATGAATTACCTAAAGCGGACTGACGTTAACCGCTATCGTGAACTTGTTAAGCGTTTAGGCTTACGTAAATAGTCTTATAAAGGGTGGGCAGCCACCTTTTATTTTTGTATAATTGTCTAGGTATGAATGAGGTTCTATATATAAAAAAACCAAAAGGTATAACTTCTTTTAAACTTTGCCAAAAGTTAAGGCCAGTCTTTAATACGCGCGCGATCGGTCATACCGGTACGTTAGACCCAATGGCCAGTGGCGTGATGATCGTTTTAGTCGATAAGGCATGTAAACTAAACCAGTTTTTAGTCGGCCATGATAAAACATACGTTGCAACAGTCAAATTAGGGATCAAAACCAGTACCGAAGATATTGAAGGAGCAATCTTGGAAAAGAGAGTTTGTCTAATGCCTTCAAGAGAAGAATTAGAAAGCTGTCTTAAATCTTTCCTTGGAAAGTCCTTGCAAACCCCGCCGATGACCAGTGCAATCAAAATCAAAGGCAAAAAACTCTATGAGTATCAAAGAGCAAAACAAGAGGTCGAAGTGCCTAAAAGGGCGATCGAAGTATATGCGATCGAATTATTGAATATGGACGATGAGACCTTCTCTTTTAAGGCCCAGGTTTCATCTGGAACTTATATTCGTTCTTTAGCACGGGATATTTTAGCTAAACTGGGTCTTATCGGTACGCTTTGCGAATTAGAAAGAACCAGCGTCGGTCAGGTTCATTTAAATGATTGTGATGACTTGGAAGAAGTTTTAAGAGGCAATTATCAAAGACACAGTACTTTAGAAGTTTTGCAAAATGATTATCAGATGATCGAGGTCGATGACCCAAAACCGATCCTTGATGGTAAGCGCTTCACCTTAGACTCAGATCAAAAAAGAGTCTTATTGACTTATAATAAGGACGCCTTAGCGATCTATGAGCTGGTTAAAACGGGCGAATATAAATGTGTGAGAGGTTTGTTTTAGATGGAAGTAAAGTATTTGGATTGGCGAAATATTCCTGATGACCTAAAAGCCAGTAGTGCCGTGATCGGCTATTTTGACGGTCTGCATCGCGGCCATCAGGCTTTGATAAGCAAAAGTCAGCAAATAGCCAAAGAGTTGAAGATCAAAAATGCCTTGATTACTTTTTCACCCGATCCCAACGATATCCTCTTATCGCAAAAGACCAAACACCTGCAAAAATTCACTGAGCGATTGAAAGTCGTTGAGAGTCTTGGTGTCGATATTTGCTATGTCTTGCATTTTGACCACGAACTAGCAAGTCTAGATCCAGATCTTTTTATCAGTGACATTATCACTAAATTAAATCTAAATGCCTTAGTCTGTGGTTTTGATTTTCATTACGGCTTTAAAGGGAAGGGGAATGCCTTAACCTTAAAAGAAAAAGCACCTATAAGGGTTGAAGTGATCGAAGCTGTCTTATATGATGGCGAGAAAATATCTTCTACACGCATCAAAGAAGCTCTATTAAACGGAAAGATCGAGTTGGTCAATCAACTGCTGGCTTATAATTATTTCATTTCCGGAAAGGTCGTCCATGGCAAGCATATCGGTCATGAATTAGGTTTTCCAACCTTAAATATCGCCTATGATGAAGAGGTCTTACTGGCCAAAGAGGCTGTCTATGCCGGCTATGCCAAGATCGACAACTCACTTTATCTTGCTATGATCAATATCGGACATAATCCAACGATCGCAACAGGCAACGATTTGACAGTCGAGGCCCATATTTTAGATTTTGACAAAGATATCTATCAGAAAGAAGTGAAACTTTATCTCTTGCATTATCTAAGAGATTGCCAGCGTTTTAATTCAAAAAACGATCTTGCTAGACAGCTGGAAAGTGATGTCATGGAAGTTAGGAAACTTTTCAACAATGGCTACTTTATTCTATGAACGTATGAAAGCCCTCTTAGGCGATGAATACGAAAGTTTTAAAGAGGAGTTATCAAAAGACGCAGTCAAAACAATCTTTTTAAATGAGCGCAAAGCTGATCGCGATACGATCAAAAAAATAATTGACTTCAAGATCGAAGCCAGCAGGATAAATGATCGCGTCTATTTTTACGAACATGATAATATCGGACGGACTAATGCCTATGATCTGGGACTTATCTATCCTCAAGAATTAAGTGCCACAATGCCAGCACAAGTTTTAGCACCACAAAAAAACAGCTTGGTAGTTGATATGTGTGCTGCCCCAGGTGGTAAGAGTATAGACCTTTTAAACATTCAAGACGACATTACCCTGATCTGCAACGAACATGACTTTAAAAGAGCAAAGATTTTAAGGTCGAACTTAGAACGTTTGGGACTAAGTCCCATCATCACTTCGCTCAAGACGAAGGATCTTGCCGATATGTTTGAGTCTCAGGCTGATTATGTTCTTTTAGACGCGCCCTGTTCGGGTGAGGGGATGATCAGAAAAGATCGCAGTATCCTAAACAATTATTCTCTTAATAACATCCAAAAGCTCGCAAACTTGCAAAGCGAGCTGTTGGAAGACGCCTTTAAGCTTTCAAGGGATGGTGCATATCTTGTCTATAGTACCTGTACTTACGAGATCGAAGAAAACGAAATGAATGTCTATGCTTTCTTGCAAAGACATCCCCGTGTCACTTTGCTCGATATTCAGATGGGTCATGGGCATCCTGGCGTTCAATACAAAGATCTTGCAAGTCATAAGTTGAGACGTTTTTCACCCCTAGATGGATGTGAAGGCCAATTTGTCGCTTTGTTTGAGATCCATAAAGACGATAAACAAAAACACATTTCCTATTTAAAGCCTTGCACACAAAAGATCGTCGATGCTTTTATAAATGAAATGCTCGCAATAGATCATTATTATCTATATAAGTTTAATGATTATTACTATTTAAGCCTAAAACCAGTTTTAAAAATCGATAAGGGCCTGCTTAGGATGGCGGTGGAAGTCGGCACTTTAAATAAACAAGTATTTATACCTTCGCATAGCTTTTTCCGCGCTAATATCTTAAGGCCTTATTTTAAAAAGCTTATCGAGCTGGAACTTGAGGAATATCTTAAATATCGCACAGGGCTTTCACTTTTCAAAGACGTCGAAGACGGTTATTATCTTTTGACTTATTTAAAGCAAGCTGTCGGTTTTACAAAGGCCAGCAAAGGTGAACTGAAAAATAAATATCCGAAAGGGCTTCGATTCTAGTATAATGAAAAAAGGAGGAAAAAGGCAGATGGCACACGAATACATTAATTTAAATGTCGAATCAGACTTGGGTATCACCAATATCAATATTGATGCGATCAGAGATGTCGCTCTTATTACCGCCAGTAAACAAGCCGGTGTCTTTGCGGCAAAAAAAGAACAAGATATGGTCAACTTGCGTTATAAAGACGGAAAGCTATCTTTGACTGTCAATGTTCGTCTTTTGCAGGATGCGGATATCGCCCGTGTTTGTAGCGATCTTCAAAAAGACATCTACAAGAACATCTATGATATGACGATGATCAAACCTGATGCGATCAACATCAATATCACAGGTTTCTATAAAGAATCAGACCTTTAAAGGTCTTTTCTTTTGGCATATTAAAAGG
>CALVCF010000014.1 GCA_944325935.1 uncultured Erysipelotrichaceae bacterium
TCTCAACTTTTCCTATTTGGTATAACTAAAGACCTTTAGTGTAGTTTCTAGCTGCTATATCAATTTGATTCTCATCGATGTTAAAGGCCGTGAGGATCTTTTTATTTTTGGAATTGAGTGCTGATGTCCTTCTATATATGCCGTTTTGTCCTTTGGTAACTTCAACTTTCTCTAGTTCTCTTAATGATGATGGGATAGTGTAATTTTTCTTATCTTTGATATATAGATCTTTGATATTGTGCCAGATGATGCTTCTTACGATCGAGGCGATAAAGACGATGAAGGTCTTCGATTTTAAAGATGAGTCATAATGGACAGCTAAAGAATCATAGTCAAGATATGACTTAAGGGATCTAAACATCTTTTCAACGACATCGCGATCACGATAATCCATTAAGGCATCTTTGGTACTCATCTTCTTCAAAGACACAAGAGCGAAGAAACCAAGGCTATCGGTCACTTCCTTTATCTTTTCGTCTTTTCTTTTATAACTGATGAAATAACCATTTAAGTCATAGCGAAGGTAAAACTTCTTATCGTAAGCCCTCAGATCTTCCTTGCGGTTTCTTTTACTTTCAAGATGCTTATCTAGGATCTTGGCGGTATTATCAATATTTTTAAGATAAGCATTTCTTTCTCTTTGGGCTCTTATATTGTCATAGTATAGATGTAGGTATACATCATGGCCATAGATCTTGATCTTTTCTGTTTTGCCATACACATCTAGATCACTTATGAATAGCTTATTGTCAAGCTTTAAAGTAAAACCATCTTTAGCGATCGCGTCTTTGACGATCTTAGTCGATTCCCTGATCGCCAAGATAAAATCATAGCCTTCATTTATCATCATATCCATATTCTTTTTAGAGAAATAGCCACGATCTAGAATAAAACCGATATTCTTTAGACCATATTCTTTGGCTTTTGTGATGATATAGCGACATTCAGAGTTATCGATAATACTTCCATCATATAACTCATACATCAAAGGAAGGGTATCTCTATGCCTTAGGGCATAGGAGATATTGATTTGCGGGGTATCATCACCATTTTTGGCATAACCAAAACGGGCTAATTCAATCCCTTGAGCAGTAGTTGTCATATTCGTTGAATCATATGAAACATAGAACCTCGTATCATCATTATGCATATTTGCCCAAGCTTTAAGAAAGATATTCATATCTTCTTCATCAAAGCCATTTTTGAAGATCTTACTGATGAAGCTATCGGAATAAACTTTCTTAGAAAAAGAGGGGTGATCATAGAAGAATGATGGAAAATGCTGGATCGTTGAATCTTCCCTTATGATCATATAGAAAACAAGGTCTTTGATGAAATTATGATACTCTGGAAAGATCCTTTCTAATAGATCATCAAGACCGCTATCTTTGAAGATCTTATCGATAAGTATGTAGTTTCCGACTTTTAGCGTGTATGATATATCGCTTATATCTTCGATGTCCATAGTGACATCAGGATAATAAATACTGAAATCTTCATTGGGGATCATATATTCATCATCGATCATCCGCCCAATGGCTTTGCGCTCATCGATCGTATATTTCTTGTCTTTTATATATCTTTGGCCAATGACTTTATAGACATAACGGTGCTTACCTTTAGCTTGGATCTTCGTATCTTTAGGACGTAGTACCTTGACGTTTTTGAGTAGCACAATTTTCCCTCCATATAGTTATACTATCTAACTATATTATACACCTTCCTTCCCTACAAAACAATAAGAAAAGCCCTGTTTTTCAAGGACTTTTAGTAACTAACAATGATTAGTTATACCGTTTGAGAAAAGTTAAGGATATGTATATGAACCATCTGGCAATACATGTTTGATACCTTCGCTATCTAAATACGATACTTCTTCATCTGCCAATACTGCAGATGGAATCATGGCTATCATAAACAGCAATGATAACAATATCAGTATTAAACGTTTGGCCAACCTATATTGTGTCACAAACATTCCTCCTTTACTTTTTAATTTTTGATTAAAATCCTTTCAATTTATTATAAGACGTTCGTCATATAATATGATATGCTAATTTAATTGTTTATCTAAATCCTATCTTCGAAACATTGTTTTATTATCTAAAAATGCTCTAAACTGAGCATTTTTAGATATATTAGATGATATTTTCTATTAACACATTTTTATATGTAATATTCTATCTTACAAACTTTTTCTTAAAGACGAATCATAGAACAAATGTTCCAATAATAATCCATCCAATCTGATAGCCGGCATTTATTCCGGTATCTGGTACTAATACCTACCTGTTCTCTTTATCTGCCAACTTATCTTTAGTGTTTATCTCTTATACCGTATTTCTTGCATACTGATCCAAGTCCACCATTTTTTCCATTTAGATATACTTCAACTGCTTCTTTTTTTATCTCTGGTGAATAATTATTAAATTTAGTATTCTTTTTAGCCACAATAAATGCCCCCTTATTAATAATAGATGATGGTTTTTATACAAGTCTATTATAACTGGGGCAGTTCAGGATGGGGCGTTTTACTTTGACCTTGGCGACAGCAGCTATCCCTTCTTTGAGGGGAATACCATCTACACGGTCATTCCCCACTTTGCGGAAAAAGGCTCGGAAGAGATCGTAAAGAAATCAGAGCGTTATAATAAGGGCAACCGTTTACTTGGCTGTTTGAACAGAAAGGAGAAGCAAATGAACCAGCAACCAGACAAGATCACCGTTTTATACTGCCACTTGAGCCAGGACGACACCTTTGACGAGGAAAGCAATTCCATTACCAACCAAAAAGCCCTGCTGAGCAAGTACGCTGCCGACCATGGATTCCGGAACTTGACGCCGCCATTCTCAATGAGCTTGTGAGAAAGATTGCGGTACACAGTCCGGTAAAGGAGAATGGAAGGAAGCAGGTGCGAATCGACCTGTATTTCATCTATGCGGGACAAATCCGTATCCCCTTGAAGATTGGAAGGGAATCCCTAAACGAATCGGAACCGGGATGACTTGACACACCGGTTCCGACCAAAACACTTTTTTCTTCCTTATGGGACGCTGTCTAATGATGACATTGTTTTTTTAAAGACGTTATGGCCTTCTCTTGCGGCAATTATAATAGTCCAGTTCTTCCTTCATATTATCAGGAATGAACCTTTTGACAGGAAGACAAGAGGCATTGGCCATGGCTTTTGTAAGGGTATAGGCAAATTCAATATCTTCCATCATCTTGTCCAAAGACATGTATTTGAAATCATCGTAGCGATTGTGAATGATGAGATCATCTTGTGGAGCAATTCGGGCCAAGCTTAATGCGGGGATACCTTCATCGGCAAAGGGCGTTGAATCACTGGAGTAGACCCCTTGCAGGGCCTTAAGAGGATATGCGTGCATCAAAGCGAGATACTCAACAAAATGAACGAGTTTGATATCACAAGTTCCCACCATTAAAGCATAGCCCAGACTGGTTCCGATCATGTCTAAATTGATGCATAGGCGGATCTTGTCGAGTTTTTTGGCGTGCTTTTCTACATAGGCCTTTGAACCCAGCAATCCTCTTTCTTCGCTGCCACACCAAAGAAAAGTTAAAGTGTAATGAGGACGTGTATTTAAGAACCTTTCAAGGATAGCAAGGATCCCTAAGGAGCCAGATAAATTATCATAGACGCCTCTTGATAAGGGAACGGAATCGTAATGAGCCGAGATCACGATCTCTTCGTCGCTTTCGCCTTTGATCTTGGTTACGACATTATGAGAAGTCAGTGTGCATCTGTCTTGTTTTAAGAAGAGCGTCACTTCTTTAGGGGCTTTATTAACCAGCTCCATTGCTGTTTTGATATTGACATTGACACCAACTAAGAGTTCTAGGTCCTTGCTGACATAGGGCCTAAGTTCTTTATCGTCGATATCTTCATTATTTTCAACGAGATTTCCATTATTTCCAATAAAACCTACTGCGCCATGTTTGACGAGATCTTCGTATCTGAAACGATTGAGAAAGCCAATAAATAAAACAATCTTGCCCCTTGCCTTAGCAAGAGAGGCCTCATCCCAATTCGCCAAATAATAGAAAGGAGCCGTAAGACCCTCCTCTGGACTATCCTTAGCTAAGCGGTAGCCAAGACAGGGTATCTGTTCACCATCGGCGAATAATTTTGCCGATTTAATTGTGGCATCTGGAACCTTGAATGATTCTAATTTCGCTTTTAAACCTTTCCCTTCCAGGTATGTTTTTAAATAGTTAGCGGCGTCAAGCTCCTGTAAAGAGCCTCCGGTGCGGATGTATGACAGGTCATCAAATAGTTTTTTAAGTGTATTTTGATCCATTGGTAATTCCTCCTTGGCAATATTCTAGCGCCAAATAATGCAAGTCAGGGAAATTTTTGTTAGAATATAGCTATGTTTAAATTAAGTGAAAAGAAAAGGATCGCAAAGCTCAGCGAGGCCGAGCTTGAAGAAAACATTGCTGCGCTCCTTCAAAAGATGGAAGATGGGCAAAAAGAAGTCGACGACTTATTTGCGCAAAATGAAGAATTAAAAAAACAAAATGCTTTTGATAAAGAACGGTTAGAAAAAGATCTGGCAAGTTTCATGACAAAGCATGAGGCGAGTATGGCAAAGCTCGCAAGCGAAAAACAAAAGCTAGAGGCGCAGCTGGTGAAAAAGAACGAGCAATATAATACCTCTTTAGAACAATACGATAAGAAAAAAAGCGATATTAAAACAAAGAACGAAGAAGCGTTAAATGCTTTTAAAGCGCGCCATAATGACAACATGCGTCAAATCGAGGAACACTTTGCAATTGAAAAAGAGAAGGTCGAAGAACAAAAAACGGTCTACGACTTGAAAATGCAAGATGTCTTAAAAGAACATTTGGTCAAATTTGGCGATCTTTTAGCTAAAAGCGATGAAGATTTCCAAAAAGACCAGGAGTCTTTAATTGAACAAAGAAAGATATTAGAAGAAGAAAAAAGCAGCAGCTTAGAACAACTGCTCAAAGAAGAAGATGAGCTTAATCAAAAATGGCAAAGCGCCAATGATGGGACGGCCCTCTCTTTGAATAAGATGAAGGAAGAGACCGACCAAAGGGTCCAAGCATTAAAAGATGAGCGTCAAGCAGTATTGTCAAGATTTGATGAGGAGTATAAGAAGATGAGCGAGAAGTTAGAAAATGCCTTAGCTAATAAACAAAGAGAACTACTGGAACTCACTGAGAAACAAGCGAGTTTAGAAAAAGAATTGAATGTAAAAAAAGCTAATTTAAAAGATGAACAAGAGAATCTGCTCGCTCAACATGAAAATACGCTTAAAGCGATTGAAAGTGAAAAAAATACAGCCCTTACGATTGAAGAAGACTTGAACAAGGAATTGAGCGATCTGCGGGCCGAGCTAACAGCTAAGGATGAGGCGTTAGCTTCTTTTAAGGCTCAGGTCGAAGCAGAGGTCACAAAGCTGAATGATGATTATCGCGAACAAAAAGAGCAGTTGCAAAATGAATATGATGATCTTTATGCAAGGATCAAAAGCGAATACAGCGAAAATATCGATAAGCTCAAATTAGACAACGAAGCCCGTAAGATTCAAATGTCTTTAGCGATCGAAACGCGCAAGACTCAGCTAGAAGAACAGCTTCGCAAACAAGAGGAAGCCAATCGCGAACAGCTTTTGGCTTACGAAGAAAAAAGTCAAGATATCGTTAAGGACTATGATCAAAAGATCGCAATCGTCCAAGATCATATCAATACCCTCAAGACTAATCTAGTTACCCTACAGGGTGAACTAGAGGCCCAAAGAAAAGAATTTGAGAATCAAAATCTCAAGGAAAACAAAGCCTGGGAAGTTTTTTATCACGAACAGGAAGATAAGTATGCGGCCAAGATCAATGTCTTAAAAGCCGATTATGAGGCACGCAAAAACGACCTGGACCGCCAAAGGATAGAGATCGAGAACAATATCAGCAGCCTAAAGACGGATCTGGAATTAAAACAAAGAAATTTTGATGAGCAAAGGACGCTCGAAGACCAGAAATTAACTAATCTTAAAAACGAATTAGAGCAACTCCAGCAAAATAATAATTATATTAGGGCGCAATATGTCAGCAAGATCGACGACCTTAAAAAGCAAATCGATGATCTGAATTATCTGCATGATCATCGCGATGAAAGTATCCAAAATGAAAAAGCAAAGGCTTTGGCTTCTTTTGAGGAACAAAAAGCGCGTATGAAACAAGCGCATGACAAGCGTCTTGCACAGCTTGATCAGAAGCAGAAGGACGATCTAGCGAATATCAACAGCGATCTTGAAGCCCTCAAGAGCAAAAATGATAAACATCTGCAAGATTTGACATCACAACATGCTAGCGCCTTAGCGGAGCTAAAACAAAAATATGAAGATCTTCATCAAAAAATCGATGATCAAAAAGAGGTCCTTGAAAGCGAGTATCAAGAAAAACTTGCCAAGGTCGAAGACGAGAAGAAGGAACTCGAGCTAAAAAAGGATGAACTTTCAAAACAAGTCATGTCTGATATGGAAGCTCATCAAAAGGCGATCGATGATCTAAAACTTGAAGAGACCAGCAAGCTTAAAGAGTTGGAAGACGATTTTATGACTCAAAAAGCCAATCTGGAAGAAAGCTACGAACAAGATAAAGCTAAGGCCTTGCAAGAGGCTCAGAGTTTAAATGAAGAAGTAGCCCGGATCAAGACGGAGCTGATCAAGCTCGATGAAGATCAAGATAGCAAAGTCAAAGTTTTTGAAAATCAGCTCGCTGAGTTAGAATCCCAAAAGAATGACAACAAGCTGTTGCATGAACAAGCTATCAAGGAAAAAGAGACGATGATGCATGACATGCAGGTTGAACTTGAGGCCTCGCTTCTCATAAGCAACGACGATCTCAAAAAGAAACAACAGGCAATCGATGATTTTGCGAAGGATCTCGAAGCTCAAAGAAGCAATTATGCCGATGATCTCAAAGTCGAATTGCGCGGTTTTGCTCAAAGATTAGATGCTGAGTTACAGCTCAAGCGCAAAGACTACATGGATCTCAAAAACGAACTGGAAAAAGAATATGAGCAGCTCAAGACTCAAAAGGACAGCGAGCTTGAAGGTATCAAGGCGACTCAAGATCAAAAGATCAAAAATCTAGAAGACGAGGTAAACGCCCTTGAAGAAAGGCTTGAGAACAAGCTCAGCAATATGACACGCCTAAAAGATGATTTTAAACGTCTGGTCCAAGGGGAAGAGGTCGAGCGTTATGCCAAACTCAATATCTTAGAAGAGAAACTCAATGCCCTTAAAGAAGATGTTAAATTGCGTTTAGAGAAAGAAAGCGAAAAATATCAAGCAAACCTCAATAAGCTTAAAGAAGACGCGCGTTTAAAGATCTTAGAGACCAATAAAGAAAATGATATTTTGCGCAATAAACTAGCGGAACTTGAAAATGATAAGACGCGTTTGATGAGTGAAAACGAAAGCGTTTTATCTTATAAAGAAGAAGTTTTAAACGCAAGGCGCACGGAAATCGCCAATACTTTGAAATCATATGAAGAAAAGATCAAAGATACAGAAAGAGAGCGTCTTTCGTTAAAAGCTGATCTTGAATTTAAATTATTGACTTCTCAAAAGGCGATTGCCCATCTAAACGATGAGGTCAAAAAAGAATTAGAGGAACATCACGAAGAGGCCAAGGCGCAGCTATTAGCCAAAAAAGAAGCCTCGATCGCTTCTAAACAACAGGCTTTTGAAAAAGAGCGTTCCAATATCTATCTGGCTCAAAAAAGCCTTGATGAAAAATATCGCGAATTAAAAGAAAACCTGGTAGCTTCCTATAATCAGCATTTAAAAGATATGGAAGCAAGTTTCTTGATGACTTCAGATAAACTGCAAAAAGAATTGATCAAGCTTGATGCTAAGATCAAAGAAGACGAAAGGCCTTATGAAGAAGCGCTTTTTGCCAAGGCGAAGCAAGAAGTCGATACTACAGGACAAGACTTTGCCAAGATGGAAGAAGAATTCAATGATGAAAAGGCACAGATCGAAGATAAGACCAAGCACGCTTTATCTTTAATGAGTGCTGAGAGCCATACTTTGAATAAGAAGATCTTAGTGGCCGAAAACGAGATCAATCGTTTAAAAAATCTTTACCGTCAAAAGGCGGAAAGTTTTGATAAGTCGACCGAAGAATTATATAATGCCTATCAAAATAAACTTGATAACTACGCCTTGGACGAAAACGAGATCAGTTCCTTAGTCAAAGCGAAAGAAGAAGAGATGCGCCGCTCTGATAGAGGTTTTATGGGCATCTTTAAACGGAAAAAATAATTATTTGCTTGTCAAGTCTATTATTTGAAAAAGGAGCTTGTTATAATGAGAGCGTCTAAGGGTTCTCGTTAAAATTCCTACATAGTAAATTCGGGAATTCGGAGTTATCAGCCCTTGTTGAAGACCTTTAAAAGGGATCCTGAAAGCTGATATAGAATACCCACCTGGGAGAGCCAGGAAATTTTACTCCCCTTAGACTCATTTACTAAAAGCGAAATATTTGTTAGGATATATTGGAAAAAGAGAGGTGTAAGAGCATGTTTTGGGCGACACTAGGCAGTTTAGTTGTTGGTCTGATCATTGGTGGTGTTGTTGGTTTCTTTGTTGCCCGCCACTTCCTTCAGAAACAACTCAAAGAAAACCCGCCAATTACAGAAAAGATGGTACGCGCAATGTTTATGCAGATGGGACGCAAGCCCTCGGAAGCACAGATTCGCGCCATTATGAAATCGATGGGTCAATAAACACGGGGAAACTCGTGTTTTGTTGTATTGAGATATGAAAAAGACTTTTAAGCTTCTGTTATTGACATTTATCTTAGCGCTTTGTGTCGCAGTCAGTGCGCTCTTTTACTTCTCCTATCTTCGCTATGAGGAAGCCATCGAAGCATTGCCGATCAACGACGTGCGGCTGTCTTTAAAAGAGAGTGTCAACAACTATGTTGACTATGAAGATATCAGTCCTTATCTTTTAAAGGCCACTGTAGCGATAGAAGATCGTCGCTTTTATGAACGCGAGGGCTTTGATTTTATTGCCTTCGGGCGAGCGATGATTCATAACATCACAAGCTTATCCTTGAGTCAAGGCGGCAGCACCATTCCGCAACAATTAGCGAAGATCGTCTACTTTAATTATGAGGTCAGTTTAGAACGCAAAGTTGCTGAAATTTTTTTGATGTATGATTTTGAAAGCGCCTATACGAAAGATGAGATCTTAGAGATGTATGTCAACATCATCAATTATGGCGATGGAAATATCGGGATCTATAATGCAAGCATGAATTATTTTCAAAAGCAGCCGGAAGATCTAGATCTATACGAGTCTACGCTTTTAGCAGCCATTCCTCAAAGCCCATCTTACTATCAACTATCAAACCATAATGAAGCGACTGTCGAACGTCAAAAGAAAGTTTTGAATGATATGTTGGAAGAAGAAATGATAACAAGTGAAATGTATGAAGAATGTATAAAGGAGATCGAATATGAACAACAAGGGTATCAGTAATATTATCACTATGATTGTCGTTGCAGCATTGGCTGTATTGGCAGTTAATTTTATCTTGATGATCGGATCGATTATCATAAAGGTCATCTCTTTGATCGTATTAGGTCTTGTGATCGCTTTTATGCTGGCCTATATATCACAAAAGAATAATAAATAAGAAACAGATCAGTATCGAAACTGGCGATTTTGGTAATAATTGTTTAAAAAAGCGTTGTTTAAGCGCGATAAAGAAAGATTCGATCCCGCCAAAGTATAAATAGCGGGCTCTTTCTTGAAAAAATGCTAAAAAAAATTAAAAAAATATTCACAAAGCAAAGATTTGTGCTAATATATATGCACAGGGTTTTCGAATCATAATCTAGGCTTAAAAATGCTTTTTATAGCCCCAAAATGATCGGGAAAACTGTCTCTTGCGCTTGTGCGGACGATAGTTGTGAAATTAGTTAAATTTCTTATTGACTTAGACCTATCAAATGCGTAAGATAAATAAGCACGGTTTAGGAAACACTTCTTAAACACAGTGCCTTGGATCTTTGAAAACTGAATAGGATCAATTAAACAGCGATATATACG
>CALVCF010000015.1 GCA_944325935.1 uncultured Erysipelotrichaceae bacterium
AGATTTACGATCATAGTTGAGTTTCATAGAAGAAGACCTCCAAAGAAATTATACCATAATGTACAACGCCATACAACATCCATACAACAAAAAGAATCAAAAACTTGACACAAAAAAAGCGGCACTAAGCCACTTTCTAAACATTCATGTATTTTTAACTGTCGAACTTCCGATCGGGCGTTTGGGCCTTAATTGTTTCAGTAAAACACCGAAAGTCGTCTTTAATATCGAGTCGATCATTAAAAAACCATAATTTATGATATAATGGCGTGGTGTAAAAGGAGAGCGCTATGAATATTAAAGATCTTATTGCTGAAGTGCCAGATTTTCCCAAAGAGGGTGTCTTATTCCGTGATATCACCCCCTTGATGCAAAATGGGGAAGCCTTCCACGAAGCAACTAAACAGTTTGTTGATTTCGCCAAAGAAGTAAAGGCCGAGATTATCGCGGGGCCTGAGTCCCGTGGTTTCATTTTCGGCTGTCCAGTCGCTTATGAACTAGGGATCGGTTTTGTCCCGGTTCGCAAGCCTGGTAAATTGCCGCGCCAGACCATTTCTTACAAGTATGATCTCGAATATGGATCAAATGAGCTGCACATGCATGCCGATGCGATCAAAAAAGGTCAAAAAGTCCTTGTCATCGATGATCTTCTAGCAACTGGCGGAACGGTCGAGGCGACTATTCATTTGGTCGAAGCGATGGGTGGCGAAGTTGTCGGCTGTGCTTTTTTGATCGAACTCTTGGATCTAAAAGGCCGCGATCATCTAAAAGACTACAATGTCTTGACCCTGATCCAATACTAAATCGAAGATCTCTTCGATTTTTTAAAAAAGTAGTTTTATGAAGACGACCTTAACTGATCAAACCTTCTATAGTGAAGTTAATAAGTATATTCATGACGAGAAATCCTTAGCGCTCATCAAAAAGGCCCATGACTATGCTTGTCAAAAACACGAAGGACAACTGCGCAAAAGTGGCGAACCTTATTTTGTGCATCTTTTAAGTGTCGCCTATGAATTAGCCCGTCTTAAAGCGGGACCGCGCACGATTTGCGCCGGCTTTTTACATGACTGTATGGAAGATCAGGGCGTAAGCAAAGAAGAGCTCATCAGCGAATTTGACGAAGAGATTTTTTTCATGGTTGAAGCCGTCACCAAGATCGGTGATATTAAATTCAAGGATGAAAAGGAATATCAGGCTGCCAATCATCGCAAGATCCTTTTGGCAATGGCCAAAGACATCAGAGTTGTCCTCATCAAACTTTGCGACCGCTTGCACAATATGCGGACGCTTGAATTTCAAAGCAGAGAAAAACAAAAAAAGATCGCCACCGAGACTTTAGAGGTCTATGCGCCTATCGCCCATCGTTTGGGTATCGGGGAAATTGAACATGAATTAGAAGATCTGAGTTTTTATTATCTGCACACGGAAGAGTATGAAGAGATCGTCCATCTTTTAAATAATAAAAAGAGCGAGCGCGACAAACAGATCAACGCTATGATCAAAGAGATCTCCAAGATCTTAGCTGACAATAAAATCGAATTTCGCATCTTTGGCCGCTCTAAGGATATTTACAGCATCTATAAAAAGATGCAGACCAAACATAAGCGCTTTGATGAGATCCTTGATCTTTTAGCGATCCGTATTATTACTAAGACCGAACTCAACTGTTATGAGGTATTAGGTTTTATTCATGCGACCTATCACCCCATTCCCGGGCGTTTTAAAGACTATATCGCCATGCCCAAGGTCAATATGTACCAATCTTTACACACTACGATCATTGGTTCTGATGGCCGTATTTATGAGGTGCAGATCAGGACGGAAGAGATGGATGAGATCGCAGAAAAGGGGGTCGCTGCCCACTGGTCATATAAGGAAGGCGTCAACTACTCAGCCAAAAAAGAACAAAAAGAGATCCAAAAGGAACTGGCCTGGCTCAAGGACTTTGAGGATGATTATAGCGACGACCCTAGCGAATACATGTCAAGCGTCACACATGATGTCTTTAATGCGAATATCTATGTCATGACTCCCAAGGGCCGGGTGATCGACCTTGTGCAGGGGGCCACGCCGATCGATTTTGCCTATCGTGTCCATACCGAGGTCGGTCATCAGACGATCGGGGCTTTTGTTAATGGGGTCTTAGTGCCTTTAAACACCCCTTTAAAGACCGGCGATGTGGTCGAGCTCAAGACAAGCAAGAATTCTGAGCCTTCAGAAGACTGGCTGAAGTTTGTCAAGACCACTCATGCCAAAAACAAGATCCGCTCTTACTTGCAAAAAAAGGAAAACGAGAAACGGGAAAAACTTATTGAACAGGGCGAAAATATGTTTAAAGAGGATCTTAAGCGCCGCGGTCTCAATCCTAGCGATTATCAAGATCACAAGAAGCTCGAAGAAGTTTATAAGTATTTCCAACTTTCCTCTTATAACGAAATGATGTATGCGATCGCTTGCAAGTCTTTGTCTTTGGCGGCAATCGCGGAGCGTTTGATCAAACAGAAGAAATCAGAGTTTACCGAAGATATTATCGCCAAGATCACCGAAAAGACCAAGACGCATCGCAAAAGTCAGGATATTTCCAAGACCGGGGTCACGGTCGGAGGTCTCAATTCAATGAAAACGGAGCTGGCACCATGCTGCGCACCGATCTATGGTGATGAGATCGTCGGCTATGTTACCAAGGGAAGGGGTATTAAAGTCCATCGGGTGGATTGTCCCAACGTCTCTAAAGACAGGGCGCGTCTGATCGAGGCCCATTGGGATGAGGCGGCCAGGGGTCTACAGAAATATGAAGCTCATATCAAGATCGTAGCTAAGGATCGGAACTTCCTTTTGACCGATCTTGTCACTTGCATTTCGCAATATAAAGCTAATCTTATGGCGGTCAACTCAAGCGTCAACCAGGAAAATCTTCTGGCGACGACTAAGATGACCATTGTGGTCGATGATATCGAACATCTAAAGGTCATCATGGCCAATCTTAAAAAGGTCGAAAGTGTCTTAGAAGTTGAAAGGGTCATAAAATAAGTTTTCTTATTGAAAGTAATCAGACACTTTGGTAGAATGGCTTTAGCCGATGAACAAGGAGACTTTCTAAAGCAGGTCAAGAGAGTGGATGGTCGCTGCAAATCCATCGAAGCTAGAAAGGGTGACACTTGTTAGGTTCTATCTCAAAAGGATAGACGTTGACTTCGCGTTAAGAAGAAGAGAGCACATTTAATGTGAACTAAGGTGGTACCGCGTTTATGACGTCCTTAGATAAGGGCGTTTTTATATTATCAGGAGGTAAATATGGCACTACAAACGATTAAAGGGACCTATGATATCTATGGCGAGCGCTTGAGGAAAGTCGAAGCATTAGAAGACCTCTTTAAGCATTTTATGGATCTTTATGGCTACATGATGATAAAGACTCCGATCATCGAAAACCGCGCCGTCTTTTTTGATGAAAATGACACTAGTGATATGGTGACTAAAGAGATGTATAGTTTTACGATGAATGGCCGTGACTATATCACTTTAAGGCCAGAAGGAACCAGGGGCGTGGTCCGCTCGCTTATTGAACATAAGTTCTATGCTTTAGAAGAGCCGATCAAAATGGCCTATATCGGTTCAATGTTCCGCCATGAGCGCCCTCAAAAGGGAAGACAGCGCGAATTTACGCAATTAGGCGTTGAAACTTTTGGGAAAAAGGATCCTTTGATCGATGCCGAGGTCATTGCCATGGGCTATTTCTACTTGAAGACCCTGGGCGTTGACGATATTGTCGTCTACCTTAATACCTTGGGCGATGAAAAATCGCGCGAAGCTTATACTATGGCATTAAAGACCTATTTTAACGGATATGAAAATGAGCTTTGCGAAGATTGCAAAAGACGCTTAGTCTTAAATCCTTTGCGGATCTTAGATTGCAAGATCGATTCGCCTAAAGACTTTGTTCAAAACGCACCCAAGATGCAGGAGTATTTGAGTGATGAAGCCAGGGATTATTTCAATAAGGTCCAAAAGGCCTTAGACGACTTAGAGGTGCCCTATGAGATCAACGATCGCTTAGTGCGCGGCCTTGATTATTATACCGATACAGTCTTCGAGGTCGTTTCTAAAAATGAAGCCTCAGGCGCTCAAAGTACGATCTTTGGCGGAGGCCGCTATGACAAGCTTGTCGAAAAGATGGGCGGGCCTAAACTTTCAGGCATTGGCTTTGCGATCGGAGAGGAGCGTTTGATGATCCTTTTGGAAGCATTGGGGCTTTTAGAAGAAGAAAAAAGAAGCCTTGATGTCTATATCATCAACTTGTTGGAAAACGATCCCTTTGCCTTGAAAATAGCTGAAGAATTACGCCACAACGGTTACTTGGTCAAACTCAATTATTATAAGCGATCGATGAAAGCACAGTTCAAATCGGCAGAAAGAGAAAAGGCCAAATATGTAATCATCATCGGTGAAGACGAAAAAGAAAAGGGAATCGTCAATATCAAAGACCAAACTACAGCAAAGCAGGATAGTGTCAAGATAAGTGAGCTTTGTGCGTATTTTGATCAAGAATTGGAAGGAGAAGAAGATGCTTAGAACACATAACTGCGGAGAACTTAGAAAAGAAAACGTCGGCGAAGAGGTGACTTTGGTAGGATGGGTCGCCAAAAGAAGAAATTTAGGAGCGATCTGTTTTATCGATCTTCGCGATCGCTATGGGATCACGCAGGTCACTTTTGGTGAAGATAAAAGCGAAGAAGTAAAGGATGTCAGAAACGAATATGTCATCAAGGTCAAGGGTACTGTCGCCTTAAAGGATGTGCCAAATCCCAATCTTCTGACCGGGCAGATCGAAGTAAGGGCAGAGGAATTTGAATTGATCAATACAGCCAAGACTCCGCCGATGCTGATACAGGATAAGACGGACGCCTTAGAGGAATTACGCTTAAAATATCGCTATTTAGATATCAGAAGGAACCCCATCAAGGACAATCTTATCTTAAGGGACAAAGTCAGCACGATCGTGCGCGATTACTTACACCGGCTAGATTTTATAGAAGTCGAGACTCCGATCTTATCTAAATCAACACCGGAGGGGGCTCGTGATTATCTTGTGCCCTCGCGCCTTTATAAAGGCAGTTTCTATGCTCTTCCTCAATCGCCTCAGATCTATAAACAACTCTTGATGATCGCTGGCTTAGATCGTTATTTTCAGATCGCCAGATGTTTTCGCGATGAGGACTTGAGAGCGGATCGTCAACCCGAATTCGACCAAATTGATCTAGAGATGTCTTTTGCGGATGAAGAAGATATTTTCAAGATTGTTGAAGGAATGATGAAAGAAATCTTCCACAAGGTCAAGGGTGAAGAATTAAAGCCCTTTATGCGTCTTACTTATGATGATGCGATGGCTTTATACGGCAGTGATAAACCAGATCTGCGTTTCGATATGAAGATTGCCGATCTTTCTCTTGTCTTTAAAAATACCAGCTTTTCGATCTTTGAAAACTGTCTTGCCAACGGCGGCCTTATCAAAGCTATCAATGTCAAAGACGGCGCTAAGCATTTTTCAAGAAAAGAACTCGATAAGCTTGGTGAATACGTCAAGATCTTTGAGGCTAAGGCCTTGGCCAACCTCAAATACCAAAACGGGGAATTCAGCGGCTCGATCGCCAAGTATTTAAGTGACGAAGAAAAGCTGACGCTTGTTAGTGAACTGGGATTATTGGATGGAGATCTTTTATTGATCGTCGCCGATGAAAAGAAGATCGCCGAGACGGCACTGGGGGCCTTGCGGGTCAAACTGGGCCATGAGCTAGATCTTATCGATAAGAGTCAAGAATGTTTCGTCTGGATCACTGATTTCCCCATGTTTGAGTATTCTAAAAGCGAAGAGCGCTACGTCGCTTGTCATCACCCCTTTACCGCACCAAAGGATGAAGATGTCGACAAGCTGATCGCCGATAAGGGCCATTGTTATTCGCGGGCTTATGACCTTGTCCTCAATGGCTATGAATTACTGTCGGGTTCCGTGCGGATCCACGATCAAAAGATGCAGGAAAAGGTGTTTGAGGCTCTAGGTCTCAGTCAAGAAGAGGCTAAAGCTAAATTCGGCTTTTTCTTAGAGGCCTTTGAATATGGCGCCCCACCCCATCTTGGTGTAGGGATCGGCCTTGAAAGACTTTTAATGCTGCTGGCAGGGACCGAAAATATCAAAGATGTCGTCGCTTTCCCTAAGACAGCCAGTGCAATGGACCTCATGGCTCAAGCACCAAGCGCGGTTGACAAAGCCCAGCTGGATGATCTTAAGATCGCGATCAAAGAATAGTATAGTTTGCCTAAAAAAAACGATGTCCAAAAATGGCAGAGGGGCATAAAGAAGTATTGCGAAAATACTGACTTATGCCAAGTGAACGGGAAATAAGAAACCTCTATGTGAATGGATGAATCATTTGCATAGAGGTTTTCTTTTGCTTCTTAAAATTTTTCAGCGCCCACAGGACGCGCAGCCGTCGCCGACGGGGACGATCTTGGGGCTTGGTGGGATCCCTCAACAAGCGTTTTGGCGGATAGAAAACACGCCAAAATCGCAAACATCTATATGTTTGCATTGCTTGCTAATCTGTGAAATACGCCAGAACCTCTTTTTCTCTTGACAATATCTTTTTCACGGGCTTACAATATAACAGTGTTATATAACATCGTTATAAGGAGGCGAATACGATAGACAGAAATCTGACAACTTTAGAACGCATCCACCGCGCTGCAAAAGCAGAGTTTTTGAAAAAGGGCTATAAAGATGCTTCTCTACGAAACATTGTCAAAACGGTAGGTATGACTACCGGGGCATTTTATGGGTATTATAAAAGTAAAGAAGAACTGTTTGAAGCGTTGGTAGGCAAACATTATGATTATATTCTTACCTGCTTCAAGAAGGCACAGCAGGAATTTGCCGAACTTCCACACGAACAGCAACCAGAAGTTATGGGTGATATTTCTGGGATATGTATGTTTGAGATGCTTCATTACGCCTATGAGCATCTGGAAGAATGCAAACTTATCCTCTGCTGTTCAGAAGGGACAAAATTTTCCGGTCTTATTGATGAAATGGTGGAAATTGAAGTAGAAGCAACACATTCTTATCAAAAGGTTCTGGAGGAACTTGGGCGGCCTTCCCAAAAGATTGACCCGGTATTAGAGCATATTCTGATCACTGGCATGTTTCATACTTTCTTTGAACTGGTGATCCATGAAATGCCGCTGGATGACGCGGAAAACTATGTAAAGGAAATGCGAGCCTTTTACACAGCCGGATGGATG
>CALVCF010000016.1 GCA_944325935.1 uncultured Erysipelotrichaceae bacterium
CATACTGTTTTCTCTTGTTTGCCATAAAGTATTAAATCCTCCTTGCGTCTTAAAATTAAATTCTTACTTTATGACATTGTACCATGTGAGCCAGACTCTCTATTTAGGTTGTCCTAAATTTATGCTAGCATCAATCTCAAAAGAGATCTTCTTTTCTATTTTCTTGATCTTGATGTACTTTATGTATTGTATAATCGCTTCACGGATATAGTCGTAGCTGTTCTCATCGTGTATATTTATTGATTCATTATCAAAAGAATCTAAATATTTTTGACATTTATCAATTTTAATCGTAAGTCTTTTAATAAGCCGCTTAAAACTACTTGGATCAACCATATCGGTATCGCTCATCTTTATGGCCGTATCTAATTTTGACTTAGTTTCACTTAATTCCTTCTTTTTATTGAGGTAGGCTTTAGAACAACTTCTCTTGTATTCTCTTACGATGGCAAGTATTTCTCCTTCCAATTTTTTTAGTATTTCATCCTCCCTGATACGCATCCTGCACTTAGTACAAAAATAATATTTATATAGTTTTCCAGTTTGACTATAAGCAGATTCATTTCTCATGATCTTATTACAATTTTTGCATCGAACTAATCTACTGAACATAAATTTTCTTTGACTATAAATATACCTAAAAGTTCTAGTCTTATTTGCTTCGTTGAAAAGTTCCTCGCTTATTATTGCCTCACAAAAATCCCTTATATCAAGATCTCTGTATATAAGGCGACCGTAATATATGTGATGTTTCATTGCTGCGGCTATATTCATTTCCGTCCAATATTTTGTATTGTATTTTGCGTTTACCATTGCCGCTATCTCAACATGAGAATGATGGCCATAAGATACCAATTCAAATATTTCTTTAATTTCTTGTGCTTTAGTTGATTCTTTATCTACCAATAGCACCTTGTCCTTGTTTCTAATAAATCCATAAGGTATAAGTCCATACACGTATTTACCAGCTTCAAAACCAGCTCTAATGCCTCTTATCGTTCTTTCACTAATATCCTCAGACTCACATTGCGAACTGACTGCGGTCATATAAAAGAATCTTCGTCCGATTGCCGTATTTAAATTAAACTGTTCCATGATAGATATGACTTTAACTTCGTGTTCTCTAAAAAAATTGATCATATTTATAAGATCAATGATATCTCTACCAAGTCTATTCAAGTCGTGAAACACGATGATATCGACTTCTTTATTTCTAACCTTATCAAAAATGATATTTAATGATTCTCTTTTTATGTTTCGTCCTGATTTGGCATCCGAAAGTATCTCTAAGGTATATTCCTCTTTATCAAAGCTGTATTTGCAATACCTTGCGATCGCTTCTTTTTGACCTTCCAAATTGTAACCAAAAAGAGCTTGTCTTTGTGTGCTTTCTCTAGCGTAACCTATTATTCTTAACATCATTACAATCCTCCTTATGTTAAACCTGTATAAATAGGAAAAAACGGAACAAGGTATATTCACCCTGCTCCGTGTTTTATTCTGCCGTTTCTATTGTTTTATTGATATATGCTCTTTCTGCTTGCTTTGTCTCGCTAAGAGGTTTTAATAGTTTTCCTTGAGCATTGCTCTTGGGCTGGCTAGATCTTCTGAACTTATTTATAGCGCCATTTCTGCCGATGATCGTATCCATCTCTTCAAACCATTTGATTTCATTCTCTTTGTATTTCCGACCCTCTTCTCCAAACATATCCGATCTGTATAAGATCCTTTTATCCGGCTCTTTATAGAATGAGTATTGTTTGTATTGAGGAAGTTTTGCGATATATGGTTTTTGTCCGGCAAATGTGAATATCACCTTGCCTTTTTCAAACATATTCATTTTAGCTTCGCTTAGTAATGGCAATTCTTTATACCTTTTGGACGATTTATCCCATAGTAAAGTCTTGCCTACCCTTTCTCTGATGTATGATCTAGTGTCCTCGTTTTCCGCATGAACTACGATCTGGGCCCGACAGTTTTCAAGAATAGTCTTAGTACCGGTAAGTTCATACTTATCTACCATATCTGCCATTGACTGCATAAAACCATAGATCGTTAGCCCTCTGGCTCTTGCGGCGTTATAGATATTTTTGAAGTTCTTGATTTCCGGTAAGACTCCCATTTCCTCTAGTACCCAATTCATCTTATAAGGCCATGATTTATATCTTCCCATTAAAGTAAGCTGGCAGCCCACTTCATAAAGCTGCTTCAAGAATAATGTTACAAGCGGATTGTATTGATCCTTAAAGTCTTGAGTCAAAAGGAATACGACTGTTTGTTTCTCAAATATATCAATAAGATCAAAATCTGATCCACTGGTGATATAACGCATATCAGGATTTGACGATAAAATGTCTACCTTCTGCCTGAAAGTTGATTCGATATTGCCTCGTGTCATCACATCGGCATTTAGATATGTGTTGATCTGAATCGTTGACTCATCATCGATCTGGCGACAAGTCGAGATAAAATTGGATAAAACTGTGCCCTTAGACTGGTTGGCCTTATCCATAGCATAGACCATTTGGATTCCCCGGCCATTTATGCAGTCGAACTTTCCCTCTTCTGCTAAAAGAAGGCAGGCTCCGGCCATCATATTCCCTGCACCCTTCCAGAAATAGGAATTGCGATCGTTATCTTCCTCATAACATAGATTAATCGCACAATCCTTAAAGACTTCGATCGCCCGTGATAGATCTGGCTTCACTTCTCTAAATTTCTGGGGATTGGAAATTCCATGCGATTTTAGGGTATCTTTCCATAATTTCGTTGGATAATCAAAAGGATTCCAGCGATGTGAGTGACGAGGATCGGTAAAGTTGATGACGATCACATTATATCCGGCTTCTTTGAACTTCGATCCAAATGCTTCGATCAGCTCTAGCTTACAGTCATGTATAACGGCATTTTCCCTGGCATCTAAGATGCTTTGAAGAAGCGGATATACTACGGTCTGTGTTTTACCGGATCCACTACCACCCCATATGATCGTATGCTCGTGAAACGGATATAAATATACTTTATTAAACTTCCCAAATAAACCATACTTCCGCTCAGCGATCACTGGAATCCCAGAAGTTTGTTTGAGCTTATAAGAGTTATTCTCATTAAGTTCATAATCTCTTTCATACATACGAACATAAGAAGATACTTCCTTTAATCGTTTCTCATATCCATCCGGATCGATCTTAACACCAAAGCGATTATCTATATTCTCAAAAGAATCGATCATTATTTGCCTCCTTCCTTGCTTGTGACATCAAGTGATTCAATCTTTCCGGTGATGGGGATCGTGTGATCTACTTGGCGGTTCCAATACTCATAGATCGGGCGATTATACTCGGCCACGATCTTGTTTTGAAGAGCGATCAGCTCATCAAAGAAGCGATCATACCATGCTTCAATAACTCCCATTTCAACATCGCCTTTATCGTTATACATCACACGATATAAGCCTCTTTTTCTTTCAAAATGTCCTTGCCAATTTGTGTAGTTATCTCTTTCTTGTTTGCTAAGGCGGGGCCTTAACTCAAAAAGATTGATCCTAAAAACAAGAACGATCACAGCTAAAGCGATAAAAAGAAAAAGCAGAAATTCCATGATCGATCTTAAAAGATCATTAGAAAACCAAGGATCGATCCCTAAAGGATTTATATAGTTTTCCCATTCATTTATCGGTATAGCATTTGCTATGATCGTATATAGTTCAGCGCATCGGGCACCACAATACAATATGATGAAATACAAAAGCACTAACAGCAATAAACTAATAAGCAATCCTCATTTCCTCCTTTTGTCTTTCGATCTCGTCTTCCCTTATTACCTGTTGCCAATACTTGTTGGCCTCTGTTTTCGTTGCTAAACCAAAAGAGTTGCGTGGGAAGAGCTTTTTTCCTACATTTGCGACGAATCTATTTTTAGTTGCCATATTCTCGCCTTTTGTATCAACTGGGGCAGATAAGTATTTTTTAATAGATTCCCTGTAATATGGATCTCGATAATAGGGATTATCCGGCTGATCCTTGTTTTTCCAAATATAATCCTTCATGTGATCTTGTGCTTCATAAATATTATTTTCTATGGCGAAAGTTTTAGATATTTCTTCGATCGCTTTATCTAAGGTTATCTTTTCATCTTGGATATTGTTTAAGATGCACTTAAAGTAATTTTTCATCATCTTATTACTGTAATTCAAAACCTTTTCTCTCAACTCATTCTCTTTTTGTGTGCCGCTTTCTTCGCCAACGACTACATAGCCATCTAGTTCGATCGAGTGCTCAAAAATATCGCCCTTTTTTTCGATGCCGTTATAAATTAGAAGATCGGATCGATCATCAACTTTATCAAGTAATGTTTCAACCGTTTTGTTAAACTCTTCATCTTTAATTGAGATAGTAAGTTCTCTTGCCTGATAAGATAAGTAATTAACTGCTAATGCAGGCTTGTCGCCGAAATTTAAACCCTTTAGAAAAATGGAGTATTTTCTGTTTTCGACATAAGCAAGCGACGTCGGATTCTTTGATATCTTGCTGATGTCGCTATTGTCTCTTCTTTCTTGATCGAACTCTTTTTTTCCTTTTAAGATCATGTTTCCAATCGATATATAAAGCTTCCCTTTTTCGCTTTGATAATAACTATCTGCATCATTTAAATAATCGCCTAACGAAAATTTATCGAGCTCTCGCCATGATTCTTTTAATTTCTCATAGTTGTCCTTGATATCCGGATGATCGAGGATCTTATCAGTTATAGCATTGATCTCTTTGCGGTATTCGGCCATGTTTGCTGATCCATATTTTAGGGATCCGCTCTTCACGTTTTTATCTAGCTTTGCATATAAAGCATAAATATCCTTGTTTATAGCTTCATCAATCTTTTTAGACAAGAATAACTTGGTCTCTACTTTAACTTCTTTAGATCTTGCATCCATTTGCTTATGCAGCATATTAGATCTCTCAGTATCTGTTTTAATGATGCCTAGCTCCCTGGCTCTTGTCTTGGCTCTGGCGGTAAAAATATTGCGAAAGGCATTGGTCTCTGATCTTGATAGTTTGCCCTTAGTTCTTGTCTGCTCCTTTTCCAAAAACATGAAATGGATATGAGGGTTATCGGTGTTATTATGGTACGCCGCCGCCCATTCCATGTTATTGGGGTTGAGGCCGATCTTTCTAAACCATCGAGGCATGAAATCATGGATTATGACAGAATAATCTTTATCATTCATAAGACTTAGTTCTTCAGCGATCCCATAGCCTTCAAGCGAAACGATCGGCACCCAACAAATATTCCCTTTTTGAGAAAAGTAACTTGATATCGTATTTAAGACTTCTTTTTTTCCTTGCATAGAAGATGTGTCACCCAAAGAAGAAATAACCATCGCTTCTCTTTGCCATTTTTGATCGATCAAATCACCTTCTTTATCGCCCTTAGATATACCATGCTCATCAAACATATATTTGCCATAATTCTTGGGATCTTGTTCGCTCGTTGCCTTGATGTTTTCTAATTCAATCTTGATCGCTTCTTTTTGTGTGGTAAGAGGATCTTCGCCATGTCCATTAAACATATATTCACCATAACCTCGTGCGACATCTTTAGCGGCAATGGCATTTCTTGTGTTTAATTTTTTAGATAATGTTTTAGGGATCTCTTTCCCATATTCAAGAAAGCCAAAATGTGAGATCGTCGAGTGTTTTTTCACTTGGCATCACCTCCCTTTTATCTGTTATTAGCTTCTTGTTTTTTGATCGCAACTACTTTTTTTATTCGATCAATGATATTCTCATCGCTCATCCAGTTATTAATGGCAGTTTGAATATCTGCGCCATTAATGCGATCATTACTAAACTTCCCTAGACAATCGCTTCCGGCTATCCCAGCTTTAACATAATCTTTCACTTTATCAAGATCTTCTTGCAGCTTCTTTTGATTCGCTGTTATCGTTTCCGTCTGCGCATAGACGAGCTTCGAGATGACATCATAGATGTACTTATGTTCACTGTCTTTGATCCTTGCGATCTCTTCTAAATTAAACATTGAGTTGTAATAACTCACGATCGCTTTTTCGACAAATTCAGTCATAGAAATATTGTCTAAACCTTGTTCATTCAGTGCTTTATTTTGAAGGTTTACTCCTTGCTCTAGCATTGAATAAACTTCTCTTTTTATTCTGAAGGTTTTGCTAATTCTTTGAGCCATAATTTCCTCCTTAATTGTCTGATTTCAACTTATGGAAATGAATGTATTACAAATGTATTACCAAAGCATTACATGATGTAATACAGCCTTTAAAATGGGCGTTTTTGAAAACCTCATGTAATACGCTAGCCGTGCGATTATATAGGCATGGTAATACATATGTAATACAAAATAATCGCCTATTTATAGGCTTTTGGTTGTCGCCGTTGGCGACAATCCCACTGGCTTGGTATTATGAAGTAATACAAAGCCCTTATGCTCTTTAAATTGTGTGAAATGCCCTTTTTGAGAAAATGCAATATAACCCTTTATAGTGTTATAGCGACTTTAAAAGTTTTCTCTCTTTGGGCATTTTTATCGCTAACTTGTATCGTTAAATTTTTTAAAATAGTTCATGTTTTTGCTCCCTCTTTTTCTTCAGAAATAGATAAATTAAAAAGTGAGCACTTTTTACTTTTTAGCTCACTTTCTGCATACAGGTTTTGATGATTTATTTAGATATTTTCTTGCACCTCTTTTTCTTCACTTACTTCTTTTCCAACAGCAACATATTGCTCATAAAGTTTTCTGATTTTTTCGTTGTCGGTTGCGTGTTTTCTAAGATTATCCTCAACCTTTTGTAGCTCGATTTCCCTTTTCATCTTCTCATAAAGTTTGAGTTTCTTTATCTCGTTTTTGCGACTTTCAAAGTATGGTTTTAAGTCCAAAACTTGATATACATCTTGGAAGTAAATATCTTTCAATAACGCTTCTAATTCGTCGATTAAAAGCACTACTTTGGCAATTACTGGTTCTGCTTCGTTAATGAAAATCACGTAATCATCTTTCTTCACTTCTTTGGTAGATTTTAGATACACTGCATCATAATCGTCATAGTCACTGCCTATCATTGCTTTGAAATAATATTCTGTCATTTTATAACCCTCTTTCTACTTCAACAAATTCGGCAACAAGTTTATTTCTATATGAAACCGTGCCGTCCTCTTTGGTGAAATTATTAGCGATGATGCGCCCTCTAATTTCTACTTTTGTTCCTACTTCGACTTCGCTAATTTTCTTGGCATTACCATTCCAAAAGCAAACCTCAAAGTCCTCGTTTTGCACTTCATTATCATCAGTCTTTTTTGCGTTTTTTACTCTGATGATAGCTTGTGCAAGTACCAAATTTTCTTGCACTTCTTTCATGCTTGGCTTACTAGCCAATGTGCCAGTTAATACGATAACATTCATTTCTTTTTACCTCTCTTTCTACCGTATTACTAAGCCCCTTGTTGACCTTTAATTGATAATTAATTAAAGATTTATATTTAGGGCTTATGGCATCCGGTAAAGCGATATTTATTTACCTGTCAAGTGATAAGCGAGAGCGGACTTGACTGGTAAATAAAAAGATCCATCAGGATCTGGTATCGCTAGGATAAGGCATAAGGCATAAATATAAATATTTAATTATTGATTAAGTTATACGGGCCCCTGATTCAAACTTTATGTTTGGGTCAGGGCGATAAAGAAGAAGGCGTTAGTCCTTCATCCGAACAGGAAGAGAAAAGAGGACTTTTTCAGTCCTCAAGGTCTATATTGTGATATCGAAGCCTTGAATCAAATTCAATTTTATCGAGCTCTTCTTTTGTGCTAAAGTGCATTAGGAATATTCCAAAAAATACGTAACTATCTCCGATGTCTTGGATGCACATTTCTTTGTGTAGCACTTCTTCTAAAGTGTTCCAATCATCCATAAATCTATCGTAATCTTCTTTGGTGTATGCGCCATTTTTAAAATCTTCTTTTTCAACAAACCACAATATTTCATCGCTCATTAATGCTAACTCATATACATGGTTAAACACTTTTCCAAAGGCTTTGATATTTAAAGTTTCCCCATCTTCTCGATAATACTTTTTTAGGCTTTCTTCTAGCTCAACTTTAAGATATGTAGGAACCTTTAGACCTTCTTGTTCGATTGCTTCTTCAAGGGTAATATCCTTTTTAAGAAACAAATCTCTTTCGATTCCAAGATTAAATCTTTTAAAGCGGATGGACTCTAATTCCGATAATCTCACATATCCAAGCTCGGCACATTCATCATCACCCAGATGGCAATATCCAAACATCAGATAGTCGCCATCTTCTTCTTTTTCGGCTTCGGTGATAAACCAAGTTCCGACACCACAAGGATTGAAATATTTAGCGATTACTTTTGCTTTTCCTCTCATTCCATCTTGCGACATTAAAGGATATTTTTCAAATTCTTTAGCAAGGCTCTCTGTCATTAATTTCATCTTCATCACCTCTTAAATGATGTTGTAAACTGACAAATACATAGCAATTAAAATCACTAGAATAATCATCCATACCGTAGTGATGAACTCGTAGGAAATTCGTCTTTTCCCACACGCCAATTCTTTGATAAAAGTTTTCATTTCTTTTTACCTCCCAAGCCTTTGATCCTTTAATTGATAATTAAATTAAATGGATATGTTTTGGCTTATGGCATCCGGTAAAGCGATATTTATTTACCTGTCAAGTGATAAGCGTAAGCGGACTTGACTGGTAAATAAAAAGATCCACGAGGATCTGGTATCGCTAGGATAAGCAATAAGACATAACATATTCATTTAATTATCTATTAAAGAATAGGCCCACGATCCAAACTGT